>JBOGVI010000376.1:0-2403 GCA_050692695.1 Actinomycetota bacterium | reverse complement strand
GCGTGGACATGGTCCTGGACTCCTGCCACTGGCACGCGAGCGGCGCCGGATCGCTCGACGTCCTCCCGGTCGACCGGCTGGCTATGGTCCACCTGAACGACGCGCCGGCGAAGCCGCCGCGCGAGATCGAGGACGCCAATCGGGTCCTCCCCGGCGAGGGGGTGATCGCCCTCGAGCGGCTGCTCGCCGCACTGCGCGGCCGTGGCTACGCGGGCCCGTGGAGCCTGGAGACGTTCAATCCGCGCTATTGGGAGGAGGACCCGGCTTCCGTCGCCCGGCGAGGGTGGGCGGCCCTGGACGGCCTGCTCCGGAGGAGCTGACCGAGCTTGCCCCTGGTCATTCCGCCCGCCTCAGACCCCCACGCGCTGGTGCTTGCGCTCAGCCTCGTGCTGGGCCCTGGCCACCCGGACCTCTTCCCGGTCGGAGACCTCCGGAACGCCCACGTCCCACCACGCGTCGCCCCCGGTCCACCTGTACGGGTCGGTCCTCGTCACGATCACCGTCGTCCGGTCGGCCGCCCTGGCCCGGCTCAGCGCCTCTTCCAGTTCCCCCAGCGAACTGACTTCCTCCGCCCTGGCCCCCATGGCCTCAGCGTGCTTGACGAAGTCCACGTACACGAGCTCCTTGCGCCGGGAATGCTCGAAGAGGTTGTTGAACGGCGCTCCTCCCTTGAACTCCTGGAGCCGGTTGATCACCGCGTAGCCGCCGTTGTCGCAGAGGACCAGGATGAACTTGTGGCCCGAAAAGACCGAGCTGTAGACGTCGGAGTTGGCCATAAGGTAGGAGCCGTCCCCGCAGAACGAGATCACCGTTCGTTCCGGGAGCGCCATGGCAGCCCCCCACGCCCCGCCGATCTCGTACCCCATGCAGCTGAAGCCGTACTCGCAGTCGAAGCTTCCCACCCCCAGGGCCCGCCAGTGTTTGTTCAGCTCGCCGGGAAAGCCGCCCGCCGCGGCGAGCGCGTAGTCGTTCGGTCCGGCGTGTCGGTTCACGGTGCGGATGACCGCCGCATAGGAGGGGGCCTTGCCTCCGGCGGGTGGCGTGGCGGCTTCCTCCAGATCGTCGTTCCAGGCCCGATACTCGTCCCGGGCACGGGACATCCACGCCTCCGGCGCGCTCCAGTTCCCGAGGGCCCGGCTCAGGTCCTCGATCCCGCGCCTCGCATCCGTCACGACCGGGAAGCCCCGATGCTTGGTGGCATCGTACCGCCCCACGTTCAGGGAGATCAGCTGCATGCGCTCGTCCTGGAAGACGCTCCAGGACCCGGTGGTGAAGTCCTGGAGGCGCGTCCCGATGGCCAGCACCACGTCCGCCTCGGCGGCGAGGGTATTGGCCGAGGTGCTTCCGGTGACCCCCAGGGGACCGGCGTTGCACGGGTGGTCCCAGGTCAGCGAGGACTTTCCCGCCACCGTCTCCACCACAGGGACTCCGTGCCGCTCGGCGAAGGAGGACAGATCGGCCGTGGCGAGCGAATAGTGCACCCCTCCTCCCGCGATCAGGAGCGGACGCCGGGCCGAGCGCAGGATGTCCGCCGCCGCGGCGACCTCAGCCGGGTCCGGTCCCGGACGCCTGATCCGGTGCACCCGGCGCTCGAAGAACGGAGCCGGGTAGTCGAACCCCCCTGCCTGCACGTCCTGCGGCAATCCGATGAACGCGGGTCCACAGTCCGCCGGATCGAGCATGGTGGCCACGGCGTGCGGCAGTGAGTGCAGGATCTGCTCGGGATGCGTGATGCGGTCCCAGTACCGGGTCACCGGCCGAAACGCGTCGTTCACCGTCATGGTTGGATCGTGGAACTGCTCCACCTGCTGGAGGACCGGATCGGGGAGGCGGTTGGCGAACGTGTCCCCCGCGAACAGCAGGAGCGGGAGGCGATCGGCATGGGCGATGCCGGCCGCGGTGACCATGTTCGTGGCGCCGGGGCCGATGGAACTGGTGGCGACCATGATCTGGCGTCGCCGCTTGGCCTTCGCGTACGCCACCGCGGCCATGGCCATGGTCTGTTCGTTCTGCCCTCGCCAGGTGGGAAGCTCGTCTTGGACCGCCTCGAGCGCCTCGCCCAGGCACGTGACGTTTCCGTGGCCGAAGATGGCGAACACGCCGGGAAAGAGCGGCGCGTCCTCACCGTCGATCTCGATCCGCTGGCCCATGAGGAACTTCACGATGGCCTGGGCCACGGTCAGGCGGAGGGTCTCCATTCGCGGGCGAGATTCTATCGGGGCGTCGCTTGGACCGTTCCGGCGGTCTCGCGCAGCTTTGGTGCTGGGCCTACGAGGCTAGTTGCCTCACGTCAAGATGTCCTCGAAGCGGCCACCGGTTGCCTCAGCAAGGATGTCCTCGAAACCTCCTTCCAGGAGAAGGTCTTCTTGAAGGGGTGACCGGGTGGGTAGCCCACCTCCTTTC
>JBOGVI010000375.1:0-4289 GCA_050692695.1 Actinomycetota bacterium | reverse complement strand
CTTGGGCATGGGTCGCATGATAGCCGGACGGGTCCGGGCCTCCGTCCGGGCGTCCGCCCGCGGCCGCGCACCTACTCGTACGCGATGGCCTCCAGGACGTTCAACCTGGCCGCCCGCCGCGCCGGCGTGATGGCCGCGAGCACGCCCGCGACGCCCGCGATCACCACGTAGATCGCGAGCTGCACCGGCGGGATGGCGAGCCGTGTCACGCCCGTGTCCACCAGCGCCTGCTGAATGGCCCACCCGAACAGGACGCCGATCACGACCCCCAGCACCGCCCCGAGCACCGCGATGATCACCGACTCCCACCGAATCATCGAGCGCACCTGGCGTCGGGTCATCCCCACGGCCCGGAGCAGCCCGAGCTCGCGGGTCCGTTCGAAGATCGACAGGCTAAGCGTGTTCACGATGCCGAACAGCGCGATCAGGATGGCCAGCCCGAGGAGGGCGGACACCAGGGCCAGCAACTGGTCGATGAACGCGGCTTGCTGTTCCTTGAACTCGGCCTGGTCGTTCACCTCGATGTTCGGGAACTGGGCGACGGCCGACCCCACGGCCTCGCGGGCCTGGCCGATCGAGACGCCGTCGTTCGCCTTCACGAAGACGATGAAGTCGAGCTGTTCGCGGAAGTTCGCCTCGTACGTCTCGATGGAGACGGCGTAGTTGCCGAGCAGTCGGTTGTCCCCGAAGATGCCGGCGATCCGGAGCTCCCTCACCCCGGTCCGGGCGAACTCGACGGGGATCGTCTCGTCCACGCTCCACCCGTTCGACTCGGCCACCGGCCGGTAGACCAGGATCTCGTCGCCACCCACGGAGCCGAGCTCACCGGCCACCATGTCCACCGTGGCGACCTGGCCCCAGGTGGCGGGGTCGATCCCGGCGACGAAGTCGAGCTTGTCGTCCACGCGGATTTGCCCCTGCCGGAACGGCGAGACGGCCGCGAGATCTGGGTCGCCCTCCAAGTCTCGGGCCACCTGGGCCGAGAACGGCGTGAACGTGCCGGTGGACAGGATGAAGTCGGCCTTCAACGTCGCGTCCAGGGCCACGCTGGCCGAGGACCGGAGCGAGGCCCCGAACACGGCCACGAAGCTCACCAGGCCGAGCCCGATCATGAGGGCGGCAGCGGTGGCGGCGGTCCGCCGGGGGTTCCTCATCGCGTTCTCCCGGCCCAGCTTCCCCGGGATGCCCAGGACGGGAAGCGGCCACCCGATCGCGCGGGCGAGGGGCCGGGCCACCAACGGTGCGAGGGCGGCCGCGCCGATGAACGTGATCGCCGCTCCCAGGCCGACCAGAGCCGCCGCGTTCGAGGCCCCGCCGAACAGCCCGAACAGTAGGGCGGCCACCCCGGCCGCGGTGATGGCCACTCCCGTGATCACGCGCCGGCGAAGCGTCGCGCCCACCGCCGGCATCCCGTCGCGGAGGGCCTGGATCGGCGCGACCCTCGACGCCCGGCGGGCCGGGACGACGGCCGAAACCAGCGTGATAAGCGACCCCACCGCGATCGACGCGATGACCGTACGCGGCAGCAGCTGCGTGGACGTGCTGGGGAGGTCGATCCCGAACGCCTCCAGCATGGCCTGGAGGCCGATCGCGATCAGGACGCCGGCCCCCACGCCGATCGCCGAGGCCACCACCCCGATCACCGTGGCCTCAAGAAGCACCGACACCATCACCTGGCGCCCGCTGGCGCCGAGGGCGCGGAGCAACGCGAGCTCCCGGGTGCGCTGGGCGACGATGATCGAGAACGTGTTGAAGATGATGAACGCCCCCACGAACAGAGCGACGAAGGCGAACACGAGAAGGGCGGTCTGGAAGAAGCCCAGCGCCTCCTGGAGCTCCTCGGCGTCTTGCGCCGCGGCGGTCGCTCCGGTCACCGCCTCGAAGCCCTCGGGGAGGCGGAGGGCGACCCGGTTCCGAAGCTCGATGGGCGAGACGCCCTCCTCCGCCACCACCTGGAGGCTGTCGTACTCGCCCACCCGGTCCAGCACCTCCTGCGCCGTCTGGAGTTCGAAAACCGCCAGCGTGGCGCCGGCCAGGTTGTCGGCGTCGCCGAAGCCGACGATGCCCGAGATGGTGAAGGTCCGGGGCGGACCTGTGAACAGGATCTGGATCTCCCGGCCGACCTCCAGGCCGTATCCCTCGGCGGTTGCGGCGTCGATGGCGACGTCGGACCCGGCCGTGGGCGGCTCGCCCTCGCGGACGGTGAGCGGGGTCGACCCGTGGCTCCACGACGTCCCGATGTTCGGGGGGCCGACGGTGCCGATGGTCTCGTTCGTTGCCGGGTCGACGAGCTGGGCGAACCCCGTCACCTCGCCGTCCACGGAACTCACGCCGTCGGTGGCCTCGACGAGCGGCAACAGCTCCTCGGGGACGGGGTTACGCTCGGCGGCTCCTCCGCCCCCGGGCCCTCCGCCGGGACCAGGCTCGAAGGAGGACTCGGCCCGCACCACGACGTCGGTCCCGCTGTTCGCGACGGCGAAGACGTCGTCGAAGGCCTTGTTCATGGTGTCGGTCAGGACATAGGTGCCGGCCATGAACCCCACGCCGAGGACCACGGCCACCGCGGTGAGGCCCAGGCGGAGCTTCCTGGCCAGGAGGCTCTTGATCGTGGCACGCCACATGGCCGTCAGGACTCCAGAGACTTCATCCGGTCCAGGACCCGCTCGGGGGTGGGGCCGGTCATCTCGTCCACCACGTGCCCGTCGGACAGGAAGACGATCCGGTCGGCGTAGCTCGCCGCCGTGGGGTCGTGGCTGACCATCACGATGGTCTGGCCGTGATCGTCCACCGCGCTTCGCAGGAACGAGAGGAGCTCCGCGCCGCTCTTCGAATCGAGGTTCCCGGTGGGCTCGTCCGCGTAGACGATGTCCGGCCTGCTGACCAGGGCCCGGGCCCCGGCGACGCGCTGCTGTTGACCGCCGGACAGCTCTGTGGGGAGATGGGTGAGGCGGGAGCGGAGTCCGATCGTGTCCACCACGGTGTCGAACCAAGCCCCGTCGGGCTTGTCGCCCGCGATGTCGAGCGGGAGCGTGATGTTCTCCGCAGCTGTGAGGGTCGGTACGAGGTTATACGCCTGGAACACGAAGCCGACCTTCTCCCGGCGGAGCAGCGTGAGCTGCTTCTCCGACAAGGTGGTGAGGTCCACGCCGCCGATAAAGACCTGGCCGGAAGTGGGTGTGTCGAGGCCGGCCATGCAGTGGAGCAGGGTGGATTTGCCGGAACCCGACGGCCCCATGATGGCGGTGAACCGGCCGGATGCAAACTCCACCGAGACCCCGCCGAGGGCGACGACCTCGGCGTCGCCCGAGCCGTAGATCTTGTACAGGTCCACCGCTCGCGCGGCGGCACCGTTGCGCGAAGCGGTCTGCGAGCCGTCCCCGGACGTCATTCCTCCCCCTCTGGACTCATGCGGATGCGGGCATGAAGAAGGTAGCGAATGCGGCTGCCTATGACACGCCCGGGCGCAAGCGGGCCGATACCGGAAGGGTTCGGTCGTTGTGGGCGCGGCAGTGTCTGGTTTCACGACATAGTTCCGCCCTGTCTCGGGACATCGTGCCTACCTCAGGCAGAAGGGGTGGGCGATGTCGCTTGCGAGGCTGGTGGTCACCGCGGTCAGGATCGAGGGACGGACGAAGGCGGAGGTGTCCCGGGACTACGGGGTCTCGCCACGGTGGGTCTACGAGCTGTGCCGGCGGTTCGATGCCGAAGGGCAGGCTGGGCTGGAGCCTCGGTCGCGCCGGCCGCGAGGAAGCCCACACCGCACCCCCGTCGAGATGGAGGACGAGATCGTGGAGCTCCGCAAGGGCCTCCTCGACGAGGGCCTGGATGCCGGGGCGCACACGATCGCGGTCCACCTGATCCGCCGCCACCAAAGGGCCCCCTCGGTCGCGACGATCTGGCGGATCCTTTCGCGACGGGGCTTCGTCACCCCGCAACCGCAGAAGCGCCCGAAGAGCTCCTTCACCCGGTTCGCCGCCGAGGTGCCGAACGAGCGGTGGCAGGCCGACATCACGCACTGGCGCCTCGCGGGAGGTGAGGAGGAGATCCTCAACACGAGCGACTTTCACCCCGGACGGTCCGGGCGCGACCACCTGCGAGCACTCGCCCTCTCCGCGGAGATTCGCTTTAGCCGCGTCGAGGAGGTGTGCTGGCCTTGGTCGAGCTCGAGGCGGCCGCCGACCGGCGGGTGAGGACCTACTCGCTGGGCATGCGGCAGCGGCTCGGCCTAGCGGCGGCGCTGCTCGGCGACCCGGAGCTGCTCGTCCTCGACGAGCCGGCCAACGGGCTCG
>JBOGVI010000374.1:0-2785 GCA_050692695.1 Actinomycetota bacterium | reverse complement strand
TTCCCAGGAGGGGGGAGCGGACCAAGGTGGGGTCTTTACCGAGTCGGCTGCCCAGCAGGAACAGGAAAGGGACGAGGAGGGCGGCGCCGGTGACGATGATCACCCTGCGGACGATGCGGGGCCGCCGCCGGGCGCGGGCGGCAGGCGTTGCGAGGAGCTGGTTGTCGTCGCCCTCGACCGTCACCTTGGTGGTCATGACGCTGGAAGCCTCGCTGTGGTCGCGCCCCTGGATGTACTCGTATGGGGACAATCGATTCTACAGCCTGTCGCAGCGGTTCCGGCAGAGCCAGCAGTCGGCGTTGTCAGTCCGGGCAGCGCGCCCCCGGGCGAGCCGCCCGCTACGAACAAGGGGTGGACCGGGGCGCGTCCGCCTCTTCTGCGGGGGTCGTGGTCATAGAAGCCAACCGTTCCGCCCGCAGGCGCGTGACCTCGGCCCGAAGGTGGGAGATCTCGGCCTCCTCGTCTCTCACGCCGCCCGCCCCCGCCTTGCCGCTCCGGCAGGGCGCCCCGCTCCCGGACATGCCTCGCATCATGAAGAGCATCGAGAGCGGGCAGGCGGCGACCAGGAGGAGGGGTAGAATCCGGGAGAACGCCTGGGGGGCAAAGGCGAGCACGCCGATGGCGGCGACGCCGAGCCCAATCAGCACCTTGCGGTTGAAGGAGAACATGCGCTCCACCTTTCCCGCCCACCGCTCACGAGCGGGCAGTTAAACGACGTTGTGTAGGAGTATAGCCGCCAGGCGGCCGTGTCGGCCCGGCTGTCCCCTGTCTGGCGCTAGAGGGCGCAGCGCCCCGCCATGGCCACGACCAAGCGCACCTCGCCGGCCCAGGCGCCGGTGGCAACGAGCACGGCCAGCCCGAGGGCAAATCCCGGGGCGTAGATGGCGACTCGGCGAAGCAAGGAGGGGCGGGGCGGCGCCGACGCCATGGCCCGAACCCGCTCGAAGACGGTCTGGGCCGCGGAGAAGGCGGCCAGCTCGGGGGCGTCGAGGGCTCCGCTCAGACTGAGGAGCGCGGCCCGCAGGGCCTCGCGCTGGGAGACATCCTCGCCGGTCGCCTCCTCGTCGGCCCAGCGCTCCAGGGCGGTGCGCAGCGTGGCCGTGCTCCGGCGGACGGGTGGCAGGAAGGTGAAGGCGTGCTCGAGGGCCGTGGCGAGGAGGAGGTAGCGCTCGTGGCGGTGGTCGAGGTGGGCAGCCTCGTGGCGCAGCACGACGGCGAGCTCGACCGGTGCGAGGGCCTCGACAAGGCCCTCCGACACCACGATCTGGCCCGGCCGACCGGGCACGCTCACGGCCAGCACCTCGGGGGTGGGGAGCACGACGAGCTCGTGCCCGGCGAAAGGTTCGTGGTGTCCGAGCCAGGATTCGATGCGGGTCGCCCCGCGGACCGCCCGGACCCGGGCGAGGCCGACCCAGCCAAGGACCGGTACGGTGACGGCGATGGCGGTGGCGGGCCAGCCCGTCCAGGGGCCGCCCGGAGCCAGCGGCCCGACGAGGCGTTCGCAGGCGGAGGCCAGGGCGGAAACGCCGAAGGTTCGCAGGACCGTGGGCGCGGCATGGAGGACGGCGGCCAGCTCGAAGACGACCGCTCCGCCCGCGAGGGTTAGGGCGGAGCCTCGAGCCCACGCGTCGGGGCGGAGGCGGCGGGCCGGCTGGCGGGTGAGGGCGGGAAGGGCAAGGAGGCCCAGGCCGGCGACGAGGAGCACGAGGCCCACGGTGCTCAGTCCTCGGGGTGGCTCTTCAGCAGGCGGCGAACTTGGGCCCGGTCGGCCGGGGTCAGCCTCTGGAGGAATCGGCTGAGCACCGCCGGGCGGTCGTGCGAGTACTGCAGGGCTGCGCCCATGCGGTCGGCGGCGTACTCCTCCCGGGTCTGGAGGGGCCGGTAGGCGTAGGCGCGGCCGTCGCGCTGGCGTTCGACCCGGCCCTTCGCGTCGAGGCGGACCAGGACAGTGAGGACGGTGGTGTAGGCGAGCTCGCGGTCGGCGCTCAGCACCTCGTGCACCTCCCCGGCGGTGTGCCAGCCGCCGCGGTCCCAGAGCACGTCCATCACGGCAGCCTCCAGCTCACCCATTCCCAGTTTGGCCATGTCTCCCACCTCCTCTCCGTGGGTTCGCCACACCCTGCGGCGGGCCCTATCGGCATCCCGTATCGCGAAATTGACGGTGTCAGCCTGTCATCCGTTGGGCTTGACGGAGAACTGAGTATGCAGCACCGACACTTCACGAGAATTCTACAGCCAGTAGCATGTCCGACCGCATCGACGCAAAAGTGGTCGGTGCCGTCGCCGTGTCAGCCGGGACATCCCCGCCACCGCTGACCGCCGGTCGACGCTCCGTTTGGGCAGCACGGCCGAGGGCGGAAGCAGGAGCGGCGTCATCTCGTTGCCAGCGTAATGGAGGCCTCGTTTCTCGCGCCCGCCCGGGATCGTACAGTCTGTAGCATCGGAGACGGCTCGACGGCCGGGCCGGCGACGAGCGAGGGTCAAGATGGACGACCAGCCGATGGCGAGCGCTCTCCAGACGCCACAAGAGGAGAGGGCGTCTGGCGCGCCTCTTCGCCGACGGCGCCGGGTCCTTCGCTGGGTGGCACTGGGTGTCGGGATGGTCGTGCTCGTGCCCTTTCTCTTCGTCCTCGGCTCGGTTCGGCAAGGACCCGAGGTTGGTGCGCTCCCTGTTGGGGAAACCGGCGCCCGCCTTCTCGCTCCCCCGCATCGACGCCCCCGGGACCGTCAGGTCGGACGACCTCGCCGGACGGGTGTACGTGGTGAACTTCTGGGCCTCGTGGTG
>JBOGVI010000373.1:0-6377 GCA_050692695.1 Actinomycetota bacterium | reverse complement strand
GGGGAAGACCGACGTCTCCTTCACCGTGCCCAGGGAGGACCTCCCTGGGCTGGCGCGCCTCCTGGCGGGCGTGGTCCAAGACGTCGGCGCCTTCCGCTTCTCCACCGATGACGCTATCGCCAAGGTCTCGCTGGTGGGAGCGGGGATGAAGAGTCACCCGGGCGTGGCGGCCGACATGTTCGACGCTCTCGCGTCGGAGGGCATCAACATCGAGATGATCTCGACGTCGTCGATCCGCATCTCCTGCATCGTGCGGGCCGACGACGCCGAACGGGCCGTTCAGGTGATCCACACTCGCTTCGGCCTCGATGGCCGGCCCGGCGGAGGCGAGGGATGATCGTCTGCACCGGCTGCCGGCACGCGAACCAGGAGGACGTGCAGGTCTGCGCGAAGTGCGGCCTGTCGCTGGAGCCGATGGCGACGTACATGCTGTCCCGCCGCGCCGGTTCCGAGCGTCCACCCATCGAGTTCACCCCGCGGAAGGGGCCGTCGAAGGTGCCGGCCGCGGTGCTCGTCGGCGTGCTCGCCGCGGCGGTGATCGGGGTGGGCGCGTGGCTGCTGTTCCAGCCGGACCCATGCCGGGGCACCAACTTCACCTCCGACAACTTCGGGTACTGCCTGACGGTCCCGGAGGGCTGGACAGCCGAGCGAGCCCGGTTCGGGAGCAACGTGGAGCTCGATCAGTTCGCCGTTCCGTCCGAGGGCGTGACCGTGATCGTGGAGGCGGTTGACCTGGAGCAGGGCGCCGACCTCCAGGGGTTCGCCGACCTCGTTCGGCGGAGGAACGAGGAGGCCGGCCTCGCGCCCGGCCCGGCCTCGGAGGCCGAGATCGACGGCGTGGCAGCCCAGGCGTGGGACATGGCCACGACCTCCGATTCCGGGACGTCCTACCAGCTTCGCGAGGTGGTCGTGGTCCGGGACGACGTGGGCTGGCGGATCACCCTGAACGACGTGGCCGACAGCTTCGACCAGCACGCCGCCTCCTTCCAGGACATGCTGGTCTCCTGGCGCTTCCGCTAGAGCGGCGCACACTCGGGTGCAGTGGGCCGCTACCATGGGGGGCCATGCGGGTCGCCGTCGTCGGAGCCACCGGAGCCGTTGGGCGGGAGATGCTTCGCATCCTGGAGGAGCGGAGCTTCCCGGTCGACGAGCTGATCCCACTCGCGTCCGAGCGGTCGGCCGGCTCGCGCATGCGGTTCGGCGGGACGGACCACACCGTCGGCGTCCTCTCCCTCGATGCGCTGCGCGGCGTAGATGTCGCGCTGTCCTCTTGCGGCACGACGATAGCGAAGACCTGGATCCCGCGGGCCGCCCGCACCGGCACGGTGTGCATCGACAACTCGAGTGCGTTCCGCATGGACCCGGAGGTCGCGCTCACCATCCCCGAGGTGAACCCGGAGTCGCTCGCGTCGAAGCCGCAGATCGTGTCGGTACCGAACTGCACGCTCATCACCACGCTCATGGCGGTGGCGCCGCTGCATCGAGAGGCCGGTCTGCGCTCGCTGGTCCTGTCGAGCTACCAGTCGGTGTCCGGTGCCGGGCACAAGGGCGTCAGGGAGCTGGCCGAGCAGATCGAGAAGCTCCACGGTATGGAGGAGGAGCTCGGCCGCCCGGACCCGTCCGCTCTTCCGGTGGGAGAGGTCTTCGGCAAGACCATCGCCTACAACGTCGTGGCCAAGATCGACGTGTTCGACGAGGAGACCGGGTCCACGTTCGAGGAGATCAAGATGCACCGAGAGGCGAAGCGGGTCCTGTCGATGCCGGACCTCGAGTTCGCGGCCACGTGCGTTCGGGTGCCGGTGCCGGTCGGGCACTCCGTATCCATCCACGCCACGTTCTCCCGGCCGATCACCCCGGACCGGGCTCGCGAGGTGCTGTCCACGGCGCCCGGGGTCGAGGTCCGCGACGACCCCGCGAACGGGGTGTACCCAAGTCCGCTGGAGGCCGCCGGCCGCGACGAGGTGCTGGTGGGCCGGATCCGGCAGGCACCCGGCCGCAACGACTCGCTCCTGCTCTTCTCCTGCGGCGACAACCTGCGCAAGGGGGCCGCCCTGAACGCGGTGCAGATCGCCGAGCATCTGTTCTCGTAACCGACCCCGCCGGCGGATGGCAAGTCCGGGCCACCCGTCACCGAAGAACTCGCGGCTACTCGCCGAAGCCGATCTGCCGCCAACTCTCGTCGAGGAGCTTGACGAACCACTTCCCGTTGTCGGTCCACCCCTCACGCGCGTAGAAGCGGTGCGTCGCCTCTCGCCAGCTCGCCGTCTCGAGCGACATCCGGAAGCACCCGCGCGCGCGAGCCAGGTCCTCGGCCCAGGCCAGCAACGCCCGGCCCACCCCCTGCCCCCGCATCGACTCGGTCACGATGAGGTCGTTCACCCAGGCTTGCGGCCGGGGGTGCCCCAGACGCTGCCGGAACTCCATATCCAAGAACCCGATCAGCCGCCGGCCCTCCTCGGCCACCAACGTGACGGTCTCACGCCTCGCGATGTGGCCGCCGAACAGGATCAGGTACGAGGGGTTCGCCGTGGCCGACGGCGCCACGTCCCGGCCCAGTTCGACCAGGAGCCCGGCCACCTGGGGCCAGTCATCGACGGTGGCCTCGCGGATGGCGACGTCCATGGATCGCTAGGAGACGTCGTACCAGCGGAGCGGAGGCTCCGGGTTCTCCATCAGACCGCCGAGTCTACCGGCCGCCCCTAGGTAGCCGGCGGGCCACGCCGATCGCCGCGATTGCCGCGACGAGGCCGACGACGAACGCTCCGCCGATCCCGGCCTTCAGGCCGCTGCCCGTGGCCTCGGCGATGGCGATGCTGGCGCCGCCCAGGCCTACGCCGAGGCCCACTCCGAGGGTGTCGGTGAGCAGGATCGCCGAGAGCTCGCCGGCCTCGCTACCCTCGGAGGCCTCGGTCATGGCCGCGAGCGGCACCGTAGGGAAGGCCACGCCCATCCCGATGCCGGCGATGCCCCACCCGGCGTAGGCGATGATGATCGGTGCCGACGTCAGGCCGGTCGCCACCGCCACCGTACCGCCGGCCACGACCGCCGCGCCCCCGGCCACCAGCGCTGGGACGCCGACCCGTCCGATCCTCCGGGACTGCCACCAGCTCCCCAGCGCCCACGCCACCGTGGCGAGGGTCACCACGATGCTGGCCTCGGCCACCGAGAGCCCGCGCACCTCCGTCAGCATCAGCGGGACGAACCCATCCACGGCGAAGAACGCCGCCGAGAGTAGGAACGCCGCGGCCGCGGCGGCCGGCAGCCCGGGGCGGGCCCGCAGCCAACCGGCCGGGGCGATGCGGGAAAGTGCAGGCAGGCCAACCGCGAGGCCGATGGGGATCATGAGCAGGCTCCACCAGGAGGGCTCGGTCAGTCCGGCCAGGAACAGCCCGGCGCCCACCATGAGCTGGACCGGCCAACGGACCGGGAGCTTGCCTGCGTCGGCGTCACCGGCCGCATCCGGCATGGCCGGCAAGATGAGGGCGGCGATGACGAACAGGATGGGCAGGGGTGCGAGGAAGGCCCACCGCCACCCCACGGTCGTCGCCAGGAGCGCGCCGAAGGGCGGGCCGAACAGCCCGGGGAGGACCCACATCGAGGCGAGGAGCGCGAGGACGCGGGGCCGGATCCGCTGCGGGTAGGACTTGGCCACCGTCCCCAGCGAGACGGAGTAGAACACGCCGGCCGCGCACCCCTGGACGAACCTTCCCATGGCGAGGACTGGCATGGAAGGCGCGAGCCCGGCTATGACGAGCCCGGCCACGTAGACGAAGAGCATCAGGCCGAGCGGCTTGCGCGGCCCGTACCGGTCCATGGCGCGGCCTCCGATGGGGATCGAGGCGAAGGTTGCCAAGCTCGTAGCGCTGAACGCCCAGCCGTAGAACTGGATCCCGCCGAGGTCCCGGCGGACCGCGGGCAGGATCACGATCACGATCAGGGCTTCCACGGCCACAAGAGCCTCGAGCAGGAGGAGCCCGGCGGTCAGGCGGCCCAACGCGCCCTGGAAGACCTCGCGCCACGGCGGGGGCTGCCACAGCTCGGCCCCGTCTTCGCCGCTGCCCCCTCCCCGCGCCATGGCGGACAACAGGGTACGGGGTGGACTTGTCTACCGGTTGGTAGATCGGGCATAATCTGCCGTGTGGTAGAGAAGGCGTCGTCGAACCCCGGCGTGCCGGCCCCCCTCGCCGAGCGCCTGGCCGGCAAGAAGGTGCTGGTCACCGGGGTCACCGGGTTCCTGGGCCAGGCCGTGTTCGAGCGGCTGCTCCTGGAAGTCCCGGGCGCGACGGTGGCCCTCCTGGTCCGCCCGCAGCTCGGCTCGACCGGGCGGCAGCGGGTCGAGTCGCTTATGTCGCGCCCGACGTTCAACGTCCTGAGCGAGCGGGTCGGCGCCGACGGGATCGCGCGGATCCTGGACGAGCGGGTCGAGGTCATCGAAGGCGACTTCGCCGAGGAGCTCCCCGAGTTCCCCGGCGACGTCGACGTCGTCATGCATTGCGCCGCGACGGTCTCGTTCGACCCGCCCATCGACGAGGGGTTCTTGACGAACCTCCTGGGTGCGGTGCGGTTCTACGAGCACCTGCTGGCCGCGGGGAATCGCCCCCACCTCGTCCACGTTTCCACGGCCTACGTGGCCGGCAACCGCAAGGGGGTGATCCCCGAGGCCACGCTGGACCACAGGGTGAACTGGCGGGCCGAGGCCGACCTGGCCCTCCAGGCTCGCCGCGACGTCGAGGCCGCCTCTCGCCGGCCCGAGGTCCTGGACGCCCTGATGACCAAGGCGAAGCGGGAGCACAGCCGGGCCGGTCCCCAGTCGGTTTCCGATGACGCGGAGGAGCGCCGGAAGCAGTGGGTGACCAAACGCCTGGTCCAGTACGGGCGGGCCCGGGCGCAGACCCTGGGGTGGCCCGACAACTACACGTTCACGAAGGCCATGGGGGAACGAGCGGTCGAGGAGCTGGCCTCCGAGCACGGCGTGCCGCTCTCGATCGTCCGCCCGTCGATCATCGAGAGCGCGCTGAAGCACCCGTACCCCGGCTGGATCGAGGGGTTCAAGATGGCCGAGCCCATCATCCTGGCGTACGGGCGGGGCACGATCCCCGAGTTCCCCGGCATCCCCGAGGGGATCGTCGACATCATCCCGGTCGACTACGTCGTGAACGCGATGGTGGCCGTGGCGGCCCATCCCCCGGAGCCGTCCACGCCCGCCTTCTACCACGTGTCTTCGGGTGCTCGGAACCCGCTCCAGTACCTCGGGCTGTACGAGTTGGTCAAGGAGTACTTCGAGGCCAACCCATTGCCGGAGCGGGGCCGAGGCGAGATCAGGGTCCCCGAATGGGACTTCCCCGGCCATCTCAAGGTGGGGCGCCTGCTGAAGACGGCGGAGAAGGCGGTGGAGTACGCGGACCGGGTCGTCACGCACCTTCCGAAGTCGAAGAAGATGCGCGACCTCGTGGCCCGGGTGGACCGGGACAAGGGGCGGGTCGACTTCATCCGCCGGTACGCCGACCTGTACGGCGCGTACACCGAGGCGGAGGTCATCTACACCGACGATCGGACGCTCGAGCTGTTCCGGTCGCTGTCGGATGCTGACCAGCGTACGTTCCCCTTCGATGCGGCAACCGTCGACTGGCACCATTACCTCGTCGAGGTCCACTGCCCGGCGGTCACGATCGGCCTCCGGGCGCTGTCCACCGCCCGGGTGAAGCCCAAGGTGCGGATCCGCGAACGCGAGCAGCTCGTGCTGGCCCTGTTCGACATGGAGGGGACGATCCTCCCCTCCAACGTGGTCGAGTCCTACGTGTGGGCGCGGATGGCCGACCTCCCGTGGGAGGACTGGCCGGGCGAGCTGTTCTCGGTATTCTCACGCATCCCGTCCTACCTCCTGGCGGATCGGCGGGACCGGGGGGAGTTCCTCCGCACGTTCTTCCGGCGATTCGAGGATGCGTCCGTGGAGGGAGTGGACCGCCTGATCGACGACGTAGTCGCCGAGTTCATGCTCCAGAAGGTCTCGGCCCCGGCCGTGCGGCGGATCCGCGAGCACCGGGCGGCCCGGCACCGCACGATCATGATCACGGCGGCGGCCGAGCCGTTCGTCCGGCCCCTGGCCCCGCTGTTCGACGAGGTCATCGCGGCCAGGCTCCAGGTGAAGGACGGGCGGTACACGGGCTTCATGGCCGAGCCGCCGCTGGTCGGCGAGGCCCGGGCGGCGTGGCTCCGCCGGTACGCGCAGGCCAAGGGAGCCGACCTCAAAGCCTCGTACGCGTACGCCGACAGCCACTCGGATCTCGCGCTGCTTCGCGCGGTGGGGAACCCGGTCGTGGTCTCCCCCGACGCCGCCCTGTTGCGGGTGGCCCGGCGGCGGCGGTGGCCCATCGAGG
>JBOGVI010000372.1:0-2204 GCA_050692695.1 Actinomycetota bacterium | reverse complement strand
CTCGCAGTGGGCCGCGATCACCTCGATCGCGGGGAAGTTCGGCATGACGGCGGAGACGCTTCGCACGTGGGTTCGTCGAGCCGAGATCGATGGCGGGCTGAGGCCAGGTCTTACCACCGAGGAGCGGGCCCGCCTGAAGGAGCTCGAGCGGGAGAACGCGGAGCTCCGGCGGGCCAACGAGATCCTCAAGTCCGCGGCGGCGAGTTCAAAGGGTCGACGCAACAACCGCTGCGAGCCTAATCAGCCGGGGTGAGCTACCCCAGGGTCTTGCGCGGTCTCGTGTTGAGCCTCGCGGCGATGGCGTCAAGGTCGGCCTGGCTGTAGACGGAGAGGTCGGTCTTTCTTCGGGAAGTACTGGCGCAGCAGGCCGTTGGTGTTCTCGTTCGTGCCGCGCTGCCACGGGCTCTGAGGGTCGCAGAAGTACACCGCGACGTCCGTGGCGATGCTGAAGCGCTTGTGATCGGCGAGCTCCATGCCCCGGTCCCACGTCAGGCTCGCTCGTAGTTGGGCGGGCAGGGTCTGCACCTGCGCGGCGAGGGCGTCCACCACGCTCGAGGTGTCCTTGCCGTCGACCTTGACGAGCATCACGTAGCGGCTCTGGCGTTCGACCAGAGTGGCGATATGGGTGTTGGCGGACCCGGCGAGGAGGTCGCCCTCCCAGTGGCCGGGCACGGCACGGTCCTCGGCCTCGGCGGGGCGCTCTCGGATCGACACCGCGTCCACGATGCCCCCTCGGCCCTGCCCTTCTGTGCTCGCGTTCTTCGAGCGCCGCGTAGTGCGCCGGGTCCGCAGGTGAACGGTGAGCTCCTTGCGGAGCACCCCGCGGGCCTGCACGAAGAGGCTTCCGGTAGATCGTTTCGGTCGACACCTGCAGAGCGTGCTCTCCGGGGTAGGTGCGGGCAAGCCACCCGGAGATCTGCTGCGGCGACCAGTCCTCGGCGAGCTTGCCGGCGACCAGCTCACGCAGCCTCGGCTGCACGGCTAGCTTGCAGGGCTTCGGGCACCGGGCCCGGCCCCAGGCCCGCTCATCCGCCCGGGTTGCCCGGTAGTGGTGGCGGCCACCGTGTTGGGCGATCTCGCGGCCGACCGTCGAGGGTGCCCGCCCGAGCCGCGGGGCGATGGTGCGCAGGGAGGCGCCTTCCGCCAGACCGCGAGAGACCTCCTCTCGCTCGGTCAGTGACAGCACGCGCGGCGAGCGATGTCGCGAGGCCGGCACGTACCCGCCGTTGGAAGCTACCACGCCGAGGATCGAGCCGGGCTGCTTGCCCAAAGCCCGCCCGATCTCGCTAAGTGACTCACCAACCTTCCACCGCGACCAGAGCTCCCGCTTCTGCTCGGCCGTCAAGCCCGGCCGGCCCCTCTGCGCCATCAACCCACCTCCCGGTCGAGACCGCACCATCTTCGGTGTCGCATCGACCGGTAGAACTCAAGCAGTACACCTCGGTCGTCTACTCCGAGCGCCTGGCCGAACACGGCATCGCTCCGTCGGTCGGGACCGTCGGGGACAGCTTCGATAACGCCATGGCCGAGTCCGCGATCGGGCTGTACAAGACCGAGCTGATCCGCCGGCGCGGGCCGTGGCGCAACCCCGACCAGGTGGAGTTCGCCACCCTCGAGTACATCGACTGGTTCAACAACAGGCGGCTGCACGGCGAGATCGGCCACGTCCCGCCGGCGGAGTTCGAGGAGGTGGTCTACCCTTCGAGGGCCGAAGCGGAAATCAAAGCCTGAAAGTCTCTACCGAACCCAGGGCGGTTCAGACCTCGTCGCAGTTCACCTCTGGTGGGCACCCCCGGCCCGCTCGATAATGGGTGCCGGGAGAAGTGGCCAAGGGCCACAGAGTGCCCGAAATGGGGTTCCCAGTAGGTGAAGGAATCGGAGAGGCTCCACGAATTCTCTCCAATTACTCCTCGGTGCACCCGGGGCAAACCGAACGAAAGGGGAGACAGCTCATACAGGCGTTTGTGCAGGTCAAGGCCATGTACGTCCTCAGCGGTGACGTGCAGCGCACTTAGCCTTTCCGGGCCAGCGTGTCGCGCTTGCCAGTTGGCTGGCTCCCAACCCCCTCAGCAGGCCGCGCCGGTCAATGGGGTTGACCCGGTTCGGCGGACACGTTGACTATGCCGCTTCCTCGGTCGTGGTGTCGAGTCGTGCGCGCCTCCTCTCGTAAGTGTCCGGGGACAGGTAGCCAAGCGCGGAGTGCA
>JBOGVI010000371.1:0-3096 GCA_050692695.1 Actinomycetota bacterium | reverse complement strand
GGCGAGGCCGAGCAGTTCCGCGCGGCGTGGCTCGAGTCCGGCCTGGGGCCGCTGTTCGCCCACGCGCCGTACGTCGTGAACATCGCGTCGCCCAACCCGGAGTTCGTGCGGCGCTCGATCGATCTGGCCCGGCGCTCGGTCGCCGCGGCGTCGGCGGTGGGCGTGGCGGGGTTCGTGGTCCACGCCGGCTCCGGCGGCCCCGCCGAGCCGAAGGAGGCGCTGGAGCGGGCGGCCGCTGCACTGAGGGCCGTGGCTCCCGAAGGTGACTGCGCCGTCGTGGTGGAGCTCACCGCCGGGACCGCGGGGTCCGTGGCCTCCACGTTCCCGGAGGCCGCCCGCCTGTTCGAGGCCGTGGAGGATCCCCGCCTCCGGCTCTGTGCGGATACGTGCCACTTGTTCGCGGCGGGCTACGCCCTCGACCGGCCCGACGGCACCGCGGCGTGCTTCGACGAGCTGCGCGCGACCGGCCTGGCCGATCGCCTGGTCCTCATCCACGCCAACGACGCGAAACACGAACGGGGTTCACATCGGGACCGCCACGAGCACATCGGAGAGGGCCGGATCGGCGTGGAGGGCTTCTTCGGCGTCCTCCACCAACCCGAGGTCCGGGATCTCTCGGTCGTCGTGGAAACCCCCGGCGATCTGGTCGCCCACGCGCGTAACATCGCCACGCTGCGGCGCCTGGCCGCGGACTGACCGGCTACGGCTCGAGCTCGGCGCGCGGGCCTTCCTGGTACGAGTAGCGCTCCTCGCCCCACGGGTCGGCGTGGACGTGGTACCCCCGGACCTCCCAGAACCCTCGCTCGTTCTCTGCCGTGAACTCCAGGCCCCGAAGCCACTTCGCGCTCTTCCACGCGTAGCGCTTCGGGACCACCAGCCGAAGGGGGAACCCGTGCTCGGGCGCCAGATCCTCACTCTCGTGGGCCCAAGCCACCAGGACGTCGTCATCCATCATCGCTTCCAGCGATAGGTCCGACGTGTACCCGTAGTCGCAGTGGGCGATGACCCACTTCGCCTGGGGTTTCGGCTTCGCCCTCTCGGCGAGCACCCGAAACGGGACACCCGTCCACTCGTTGTCCAGGGTCGACCACCCGGTCACGCAGTGCATGTCGGCGGTGACGTCCGAGGGCCCCAGGGCCTTCAGCTCGGCGTACGTGAGCTTGAACGGGTTCTCGACCAACCCGGATACCTCGAGCTCCCAGGTGGCCTCGTCGAACGAGGGGATGGGCCCGTAGTGCAGCACCGGCCAGCCCTTCACGAGGCGCTGGCCCGGTGGAACGCGTTTCGCGATCTCCTCCGGGTACCGCGAGCCGAACAGCTTCACAGATTCCCTCCTAGTGGGCCGCCGCGAGCCTTCGCCAGGCCGCGACCGCCGTCTCGAGGTCCTGGTCGGAGATGCCGACGTGCGTGACCATCCGGACCTTGCCCGAGACGAAGGTCGCGCCCACGCCCTCCCGTTCCATCCGGGCGATGGCCTCGAGCGGATCGCGTCCCACCGCTTCGGTGTCCACGTAGACCATGTTCGTTTCAACGGCTGAAGGATCGAGAGAGCCGGGGAGGGCGTCGGCGACCCCCTCCGCGAGGTGGCGGGCCCGCTCGTGGTCCTCGCGGAGGCGCTTCGGGCCCTCCTCCAGAGCGACCAGCCCGGCGGCGGCCACCACGCCGGCCTGACGCCAGGCCCCGCCGAACAGGATCTTCAAGCGGCGGGCCTCGCCGATCATCTCGGCCGGGCCGCAGAGCAGGGAACCGATGGGCGCCCCGAGACCCTTCGAGACGCAAAACATCATGGTGTCGGCCTCGGCGCAGAACTCGGCGACGTCGGTCCCCGAAGCCACCGCGGCGTTGAAGATGCGCGCTCCATCGAGGTGGACCGGCACCTCGGCCTCCTGCGCCACCTTCCGGATGGCCCGGAGGTCATCGATCGGCAACACGGTGCCGCCGGCGTGGCCGTGCGTGTTCTCCACGGCCACCACGTCCACCACCTCGACGTCGTAGTACGTGTCGGGCTCCAGGGCCGCCCGAACCTGCTCCGGAGCGATCTGCCCCCTGGCGTCGCCGGCGATGGCCTTGAACGCCATCCCAGACAGGACCGCCGAGCTCATGACCTCGGTGGACGCCACGTGGGACCGAGACTCCGCGACCGCGAGATGCCCGCTCACCCGGAAATGCAGCCGGAGCGCGATCTGGTTGGCCATCGTGCCGGTGGGGACGTACAGCGCGGCTTCTTTGCCGGTCACCTCGGCGGCCCGGTCCTGGAGCCGGTTCACGGTGGGGTCGTCGCCGAACCAGTCGTCGCCCACCTCGGCCTCGGCCATGGCCTTCCGCATGGCTGGCGAGGGCTTCGTGACGGTGTCTGAACGAAGGTCGACCCGGTAGGTGTGCACGGTCAGGCCAGTATATGGGCGGGGCACGTCGGCACCGACCGCCGCGGCCTCGTTCCACCCGACCCCGCCCAGCTAGGTGACGTCCCGCTCCCGGAATACAACGACCGCAACGAGGAGGAGGACGGCCGCGTACACTGCGATCACCGCGGCCGCACCCAGTGGCGACCGGCCAAGCGGTGGGAAGCCGCCGTCCTGCCCGGTCAGGAACAATCCCGCGTTGTCACCGATCAGCCAGCGATGCCACTGGCGCCGAAGGCCCCGGACTAGCCCCTCTACCACGGCCAG
Source organism: Actinomycetota bacterium (assembly GCA_050692695.1). Lineage (GTDB taxonomy): Bacteria > Actinomycetota > UBA4738 > UBA4738 > HRBIN12 > AC-69. Next base: position 427 of record JBOGVI010000371.1, on the reverse strand, counting down.
GTACGCGAACCCCACGCCGAGCGCGGCCGCTGTGTTCCGCCCGATCGTCGCGATGGCGAACCCCATGGTCCCGGCCATCGCGGTAATCGCCGCAGCTCGGAGAGCGACCCCGCTCACCGAACGGAGCCATCCGACGTCGGCCCCCTCAGTCGTCCCCCGTTGGGCCGCGACCAGTGCCAGGACCAGACCCAGGACGGCCTGCAGGACCAGGGCCAGCAGAAACAGGACGGCAGCGGCCGCGGCGAGCTTCGCCATGAACACCCAGAGCCGGCGGGGCTCCCACGTAAGAAGCGTCGCCAGGGTCCCGGCGTGCCACTCGGCCCCCATGAAGGAGGCCCCCAGGAGCCATCCCCCGACCACGAGGAAGATTGCGGTTCCCAGGAACACGTCCCGGAGCACGGTCAGGTGGAACCGGGGGTCACGGTAG
>JBOGVI010000370.1:0-3058 GCA_050692695.1 Actinomycetota bacterium | reverse complement strand
TCGTGGACCAGGTGCACGAGCGAGAGGACGTCGAACACGGGCAGCCCCGTGGCGCGCTGGATGTCGGCGGCGTACGGCGGCATGTTGGTGCACTCCAGCACGAGGGCGCCGACGTCCGGGTGCTGGGCGAGCAGCCGGCGCGCCACGCGAACGTGCTCGGCGCGCGCGAGATCGACGTCCAGCTCCAGCTCGTCGCCGAGCAGCACGCGGGTGAATTCCTTCTCGCCCTCCATCCCCGCGATCGCCAGCGGCACGTCGGGACCGATGCCGGCGCCCTCGAGATGCGCGCCGGTCAGCGCGCCGGCGTCGACGGTCAACACGCCGACGCGACGGCCCGGCGGCAGGAGCCGGTGGACGAGCGGCACGAGCAGCAGGCTCGAGGTGAAGACGGGCACGGAGACGGCTGCGGCGAGCTCACGCTGGAACTTCACGAGGAACCCGCAGTTCGTGGTGATCGCGCCGACGCCCTCGCGCTCGAGCGCCCGTGCGCCCTCGACGAAGGCCGGCAGCAGCCCGTCGGCGCCGCCGCGGACGACCCGATCGGGGCTGGCGCCGCCCACGCGGTGGTAGCGGACCGGGAACGGGAACGTCGTCGCGTTGCCCATGTCGCCGGCGATGCGCGGGAAGCGCGTGTCGAGCATGAGAATGCCGACGGTGAAGCCGTACTGATTGACGCCGCCGCGAACCCGGCTCATGCCTTGCGCTGCCGGTAGCGGCGGATGAGGGTGTTGGTCGAGCTGTCGTGATGCAGTGCCGGCTCCGTCCGGCTCTCCAGCTCGGGGACGATGCGAACGGCCAGCTCCTTGCCGAGCTCGACCCCCCACTGGTCGAACGAGTTGATCCGCCAGATCGTGCCCTGCGTGAACACGCTGTGCTCGTAGAGCGCGACCAGCTTGCCCAGCGTCTCGGGCGTCAGCGCGTCGGCGAGGATCGTGCTCGTGGGCCGGTTGCCCTCGAACGTCCGATGGGGGACCAGCCGGTCGGGCGTCCCCTCGTTCTTCACCTCCGCCGGCGTCTTGCCGAAGGCGAGCGCCTCGGTCTGCGCGAGCAGGTTCGCCATCAGGAGATCGTGGTGCCGTCCGAGCGGGTTCAGGGTGCGGGCGAAGCCGATGAAGTCGCACGGGATGAGCTTCGTGCCCTGGTGGATGAGCTGGTAATAGGCGTGCTGGCCGTTCGTGCCCGGGGTGCCCCACACGATGGGCCCGGTCTGGTAGTCGACGGGGTTCCCGTCGATGTCGACCGACTTCCCGTTCGACTCCATGTCGAGCTGCTGGAGGTACGCTGCGAGCTTCCCCAGGTGCTGGCTGTAGGGCAGGATGGCCTGGGTCTCCGCGCCGAAGAAGTTGCCGTACCACACGCCGAGCAGCCCCAGCAGAACGGGCAGGTTACGGTCGAACGGCGCCGTGCGGAAGTGTTCGTCCATCCGGTGGAACCCGGCCAGCATCTCCCGGAACCTCTCCGGACCGATCGCGATCATCAGCGACAGCCCGATGGCGGAGTCGTAGGAGTACCGTCCGCCCACCCAGTCCCAGAACTCGAACATGTTCGCGGTGTCGATGCCGAACTCGGCCACCTTTCCTGCGTTGGTCGAGACAGCCACGAAGTGGTTGGCCACCGCCTTCGGATTGCCGAGCTTCGAGAGCAGCCAGTCGCGGGCGGTGCGGGCGTTCGTGAGGGTCTCGATCGTGGTGAACGTCTTCGACGACACGATGAACAGGGTCCCCTCGGGGTCGAGGTCCCGGGTGGCCTCGAAGACGTCGGCGCCGTCCACGTTCGACACGAACCGGAACGTCATGGACCGGTCCGAGAAGTCCCGGAGGGCCTCGTAGGCCATGGCCGGGCCGAGATCGGAGCCGCCGATGCCGATGTTGACGACGTTTTGGATCCGCTTGCCCGTGTGGCCCTTCCACTCGCCGGACCGGACCCGCTCGGCGAAGGAGGCCATCTTGTCCAGGACCGCGTGGACAAGCGGGACGACGTTCTCGCCGTCCACCTCGATAACCTCGTCCTTGGGAGCGCGGAGGGCCACGTGCAGCACGGCGCGATCCTCGGTCACGTTGATCCTCTCGCCGGCAAACATCGCGTCGATCCGTTCTCGCAGGCCGGCCCGCTCCGCCAGCACCACGAGCAGGCCGAGGCTCTCCCGGGTGACCAGGTTCTTCGAGTAGTCGAGGTAAAGGTCCCCGGCCTCGAGTGCCATGGCCTCACCGCGCCCGGTGTCCTCCGCGAACAGTTCCCGGAGGTGGACGCCCTCCATCTTGCCTCGGTGGGCCTCCAAGGCCTCCCACTCGGACGCGCTGGTGATCCTGATCGTCATCGCCGCGAGTCCTTCCTGATGCCGTCCTCCACGTAGGCCGCCATGATGGCGCACTCGCGCTCCGTGCGGACGATCCGGACGGAGTGGCCGGCGCCGGCTGCCTCGGATCAGCGCTTCCAGTCGCGGAAGGCCTGGAGGAGGGTGTCCCGTGCCTCGGGGGACACGGACTCCTCGGTGAGGCGCCCGAGCAGGCGGAGCACCTCCCGCATCTGCCCCAGGTAGGTGGTGCAGGCCCGGCATCCCGCGATGTGCTCCTCGAACCTTGCGCGCGCTTCGGGCGGGAGCGCGCCCTCGAGGTAGTCGGTCACGAGCTCGACGAGCTCCCGGCACGTCAGCGCCCCAGTCCTGTCGCCCATGGAACCCTGCTTCTTCCTGTCTCGCCCGCACGTCATCTGAGCGCCGGGACGCCCGGGCACGCGAAACGCCCTCTTGGACAGTCCCTCGGACGACCGCAAACGCTACAGTCGCCCCGGGCCCCGCCGAGATCCTCGGCGGATGGCCCGACCCGTGTAACGGATGGGCGCGCCCCCAGGACGGAGTGCGCGTACCCGAGCGGCACAGGAGGGCGACGGTGAAAGCTCCAGAGATCACGGTGTACGGCGCGAGCTGGTGCCCGGACTGCCGCCGGGCCAAGCGGTTCCTGGGAGACCAGCGCGTCCCGTTCGAGTGGCACGACATCGAGCAGGACCCAGACGGGGTCACGATCGTCCAGGAGCGCAACAACGGAAACAACGTCATCCC
>JBOGVI010000369.1:0-2540 GCA_050692695.1 Actinomycetota bacterium | reverse complement strand
CTACGCGACCAGCTCGTCCGCGAGCCCACCACCCAATACAACGTGGTGGCCCGCTGTCCGGGTGGACACCCCCTTGTCATCCTCAACCACCCCGTCGACGGCGACGGCCGACCCTTCCCCACGTTGTTCTGGCTCACCTGCCCCCCCGCGGCGAAGGCCGTCTCGCGGCTGGAGTCCGAAGGATGGATCGGCCGGTTCAACGCCCGAGCGGAGGAGCACCCCGCCTTCGCCGAGGGGCTCGCCGCGGCTCACGAGGACTACGCCCGGGAGCGCTCCAGGAGGTTCGGGCAGGCCCTTGCGTGGGGAGGGGTGGGGGGCACCGTCACGGGCGTGAAGTGCCTCCACGCCCACTACGCGAACCACCTGGCCGGTGGGCCGGACCCGGTGGGGGCCTGGGTGGCCGAACGGGTGGAGCCGGTCCACCCCGAGGAAGCTCCGGGCCGGGTGGCGGCGGTGGATCTCGGCACGAATTCGATCCGGCTGGTGGTGGCCTCGAGGCGTGAAGACGGCGGCCTGGACGAGTTCGCCAGGGACATGGTCATCACCCGGATCGGGCAGGGCGTGGAGCGAACCGGGCGGATCGACCCCGAGGCGCTGGCCCGAACGGTCGGCGTCCTAGCCCGGTACTGCCGGCGGGCCAGGGCCCTGCACGCGGGCAGGATCCGGGTCGCGGCTACAGCCGCGGTTCGGGAGGCCTCGAACCGGGAGGAGCTGGAAGCCGCGGTCCGGGAGCACGCCGGCTCCGAGCCCGAGGTCATCGGGGGCGAGAGGGAGGCGGGCCTCTCTTTCCTGGGGGCCACCCGTGGCCTGGACGCGCCCCATCCGTTCCTGGTCCTCGACATCGGGGGCGGCTCCACCGAGCTCGTGATGGGGACGGACCGCCCTGACGTCGCCACCTCGACCCCGATGGGAAGCGTGTGGCTGACCGAACGGCTGATCCGGTCCGACCCGCCGTCGGAGGAAGACTTGGCCGCCGCGCGGAAGGCCGTGGCGGGGATCCTCGACGAGGCGTCGCGCACCGTCCCGGTCCGCGACGCCCGGACTCTCGTGGCTGTCGGTGGGACCGCCACCACCGTGCAGGCCATCTCGGTGGGGCTCACGTTCTACGACCCGGAGGCCATCCACCGCACGTGGCTCTCGGTCGGTGAGGCCGAGCGGGTCCTTGGAGGCCTGGCCCGGAAGACGAACCCGGAACGGGCCGCCATCCCGGTGATGGCGCCCGGCCGGGGCGACGTGATCGTGGCCGGCGCCATCATCCTGGTCGAGACGATGCGCCGGTTCGGGTTCGACCGGGCCCTGGTGTCGGAGACCGACATCCTCGACGGCCTGGCCTTCGAGATACTCGAGACCCTGTAACCTCTCCCGCCATGCCCAGGAGCACGCGCCATCGCCAGCTCGCCAGGCTCGCCGCTCGCCGCCAGGCGGAGAAGCGGCGGCGGCAGCGCCAGCGGACGGCCGCCATCGCCGTGGCCACGGTGACGGCCCTGGTCGGCGGCCTCGTGGTGTTCGTGGCCTTCACCGGGGGGAGCGAGCCTGGCCCGGGAGCCACCGGAACACCGACGCCCTCGATCGGCCCGACCCCCCCGGCGTCGCCGGGGGAGCGGACCGGGATGGTCGAGCCGTCGCCCGGGCCTGACACGGTGGCGTGCGGCGCGGACGAGCCGCCCGGCGCCGACGAGCCGAAGCCGCAGTTCGCCGGGCCGCCCCCCATGGAGATCGATCGGAAGAAGATCTACACCGCGACCATCGATACGTCGTGCGGCCCGATCGTGGTCCGCCTCCTGGCCGATCGGGCCCCTCAGACCGTGAACAGCTTCGTGTTCCTGGCGCAGAAGGGGTATTTCGACGGGATCCGGTTCCACCGGATCGCCACGGACATCAACGTGATCCAGGGGGGCGACCCCACCGGAACCGGTTCCGGAGGGCCGGGGTACTCGATCCCCGACGAGTTGACCGGGGACGAGAGCTACGGGCCGGGCGTCCTGGCCCTGGCCAACGCCGGCTCGGACACCGGGGGGAGCCAGTTCTTCGTGATCTACGGCAAGGACGGTCACGACCTGGACGCCGCACCCAACTACACCATCTTCGGGGAGGTGGTGGAGGGCTTGGAGGTGGCCAGGCGGATCGCGTCGATCCCGATCCAGGATCCAGAGGCGGCAGCCACGGGCGACCTGTCCGCACAGCAGCCCACGAGGGCCATCTACATCGAGAGGGTCACCATCGCCGACTCGAAGTAGACGCGCCTAGAATCGTCTACGCCCGGGTGCCGGAACGGAATACGGAGGTGCCTTAAAAGCACCGGCCCGAAAGGGCATGTGGGTTCGAATCCCACCCCGGGCACTGTCTATCTGGGACGCGCGCCCCGGGCCGGTCCGGCGCGGCCAGATCATCCGATGCCGCGAGCCTGAGCGGGACATCTGGATGGGGCAGGACCAGCGTGACCTCGATATTCCGGTCCTCCTTGAGGTACGTCACTTCCTTGACCAAACGGCTAAGGATCCGCCGCCGTAACTCCTCGGGGCCGCTGAGTAGTGCCGCAC
>JBOGVI010000368.1:0-9147 GCA_050692695.1 Actinomycetota bacterium | reverse complement strand
CCTCCCTCCTTGCCGGAGCACGCCGACTCTGTCACGTCCGTTCGGGCCCTGACAAGCCCGCACGGGCCGCCTTGTCGGCGAAGGCGCACGCCCACCGGGCTCGTCGAGTCTCGCCCTGACTCTCTGGGGCGAAGAGGTTGTCCTCGGTCGGAACGCCAGCCTGGGCTCAGGCCGCGGTCACCGTGCCGCGCATCCCGAAGGCGTAGTGCCCGGGGAAGTGGCAGCCGAAGATCAGCGCGCCCCGCTCGGCGAACGTGTACGTCGTGGTCCGCGTCGTGCCGGCGGGGATCGAGATCTCGCCGGGGCGGGCGCCGTGGTGCGCCTCCGTCCCGCGCTCGTGGACAGCCTGGACCTCCTCGTTGCCCAGGATGAACTCGTGATCGATGGGGTCGGTGTTGCGGATCTCGAATCGGACGGTCGTGCCAGGCTCGAATGTCAGCGCGGAGGGAGTGAATCGCGAGTAGTGGATCGTGACCTCCACGATTCGCATCCGGTCCTCCGCCTGGGCGGGGCGGCAGGCGACCAGGCCCGCGACCACGAGAATGGCGAGTGCCAGGCGCGCGCTGCCGCCCCTCATGATGCTTACCCCACCCGCGGGCGGAGCCGGTTCCGCCCCAGCCAGGCGCCAGTGGCGATCCCGCCGACGAGCGCAAGAGCCGCCAGCGCGGCCGGCCACATGCGGGAGGCGGCCTCCGCAACGGGGCTCCGGCCCTCTGCGGACAGGCCGGCGGCGACCGGCGACGGCTGGTCGGCGCCACTCGCGTCGACGGCGAGGTCGTACTTCAGGTCCCCCGCGTTCGCGTCCACGCGCAGGTACGTGAGCCACATGCCGGATGCCGGCAGCCACTTCATCCCCTTGTCCGAGCGGAGGTCGGCGAGGAGCGCCCTCGAGGCCGGTTCGCTCCGGTCGAGCACCAGGCCGGGTCGCTGGGCGCCGTCCGGGCCTGCCCCGGCCCGGGGCGAGATCGATCCGCCCGCTGGGACGGGGGCCGGGAGCAGCGCCGGCTGGCGATCGGTCAGCAGGTAGACGTCGGCCTCGACGGGTGCGGCTGCGGGCGCCCCGAGCCCCAGGATCCGAAGCGGAACCCATGGGTTCGTCGTCGGGATGACCACGTGCACTGGCGTGCCCTCGCCCTGGGCGATCCCCTGCTCCTCGGCGCGTTCGCCGTTGAAGCGGACGGCCATGAAGATGGGACTGCGGCTGGCGTAGAAGTCCAGGACCTCGGGAGCGTCGGGCGGGAGCAGGAACCCGTGCTCGCGGGCCCAGTTCCCCACGGCCGTGCCCCCGCCCTTCAGGACAGTCACGTCGAGCGCGTCGATCTCGGTCTCCAGGATCACCTGGGCCCCGGCGGCGGAGGGGATCGCCGATTCGAGGGCTAGGGCCCGGAATCGCACCTGAGTCTCCAGGACCAGCCGCTGGAGCGTCCAGTCCCCGGCCCGAACGACCTTCGAGGGCACGCCTGGGAGTGGCACGATGGAGCCGAACTCCCCGCCCACCCCGGCGAACTCGAACGAGGTCACGTAGTGCTCGACGCCGAGGTGGTAGGCGGCGAGGGTCGTGGTGCGGACCAGGGTGACGCTGCCGTTCGCGTTCACCAGCCCGCCACACGCCCAGGCCGGTCCCGCGATCAGGACCGGTGCGAGGGTAGCGGCAAGGAAGACGATCCATCGGCGCATGGCGTACCTCCTTCGGTCAGGTGCGACCGAGCTTGGACGCCCCGGTCTGGGCGGCGGGTTCCCGCCGTGTCCCGCATCCGCTCAGGTCCACCGTGCGGCCCGGCGGACCCCTATCCGAGTATCCTCGCGGCTCCGTAGCCTGCGGCGAGCTCCCGGTGTTCGGTGAACCGGTGCGGATGGAACTGAGCCAGCCCGGGGTCGACCTCCCCGCCCATCACCAGGTCCGCGACGTCGCCTCCGAGGGCCGGCGCGAGCTTGAAGCCGTGGCCGCTCGTGCCGGCGTCGATGAAGACGCCGGGCGCGATCTCGCCGATCACCGGCTGCCAATCGGGGGAGACGTCGTACAGGCTCGCCCAACCGCCGCGAGACTCCGCCCGCTCCAGGGACGGGATCCGGCGCACGACTTTCTCGCCGAGCTCCCTGGTTTCCTCGGCCGCGATGGCCTCGGGGTAGTCGTCCGGGTCGGCCTCGGGCTCCGGAAGGAGCGGTCCAACGAGGAACAGCTCCACTGCCTCGGGACGGAAGTAATAGCCGCCCGGAAGGTCGGCGTGGGCGGGCACCGGGTCCGCGCCGCCCCAGGCGTAGGTGGCCACGACGTGCCGCTCGACGTGGAGAGGAATGTCCGCGCCGACCTGGGCGGCGAGGGACCTGGTCCACGGGCCGGCCGCGATGAGGACACGTCCGCACGCGGTGCATGAACCGTCGGTCGTGACGACGGCCCATCCCTCGTGATCGGCGTCGATAGCAGCCACGGCGTGGCCGACCCGCGTCTCGGCGCCAAGCTCCACCGCCCGTTGGAGGAGCCCGACGGTCGTGCCGGCCGGGTCGGCGTAGCCCGCGTCTCGCTCGAAGGCACCGATCCCGATCCCCTCCAGATCGAACCGGGGGAACTCCGTGGCGAGCTGCTCGCGGTTCAGGAGGTCCGTGGGGATGCCCTGCTCGTTCAAGCGGGGCACGACCACGCGGACCTGGCCCTCGTCCTCGGGCGGGTGGAGGACCAGGATGCCGGTCCGCCGGAACCCGGCGTCGCGGCCGTTCGTGATCTCGGCGAACCGCTCGAACATGACGATACTGTCGCGGGCCACGCGCGCCAGGAACTCGTTCGTGTAGTACGCTCGGCAAATCGCGCTCGAGCGACCGGTCGGCCCACCGGCCGGCACGTCGCGTTCGAACACCACGGTCTTCACGCCCCGAGACGCCAGGTGGAACGCGGCCGAGGCGCCGTGGACCCCCGCACCGACCACCGCGACGTCGAACCCGCTCATAATGGCGGCGCTCCACCTCGCGGCGCCGATCGCCCCTAGGTGACTCGGATCCTGAGGGCGTGCGGATCGGCCGTCTCGACGACACCCACGATGTGCGAGATCGGGGCGACCGCCACAAGCATGCCGCCCCGGCCGCCCTCCTGGACCCGGATCACCCCGACCCCCGGCGTGCTACCGACGGCGTTGTTCACCGCGGGCACGTTGGCCGTGAGCGAATTCGGGCCCCGCAAGGCCACGAACACCCGGTTGCCGCTGGGCGAGATGTCCATGAGGTCGGGCGCGGGATCGCCGCTCACCGAACCGGCCAGGTTGATCTCGTTCACCACCGTGTCGGAGGCGGTGTCCACGACCACGATGCGGTTCGCGGCCCGGTCGCCGACCCACAGGAACCGCTCGTGCTTCGTGAGGACGGCTCCGTGGGAGTCGATGAAGCCCCGGGCGTCGTGGCTGAAGACGACCACCGGCGCAGGGGTGTTGGGGAGGTTCGGCGTGGTAGAGAAGCCGCTCATCGAGAAGGCATAAAAGTCGGCCTCCAGCGGGTTCGCCAGCGTCCCCCCGCCGGAGTTGATGTACATCTTCCCCGCCGTCTCGATGCCACCGCAGCCGTTCGGGTGGACGGTGGCCTTGTCGTACTCGGCCACGATGGCCATCGGCGTCGCAGTGCTGTCCACCACGAGCATGCCGCCGCCGCGCAGCGTCACGAACGTGAACCGGCTGGTCGCGTCGATCACCGGGCAGATCGGCGCGTTGTCCGGGCGCATCACAGGGTCCTGGCACGCGGCGCCGCTCGGGGTGGTGCACGTTGCCAGGTCCAAGGTCGCCGCTCCATCCAGCGCGAACGTGTTCGTCGCGTAGTTCGTCGTGATGCGCTGGAGAAGCTTCCCGTTCTGGTTCGCCACCACGACGTAGCTCTGGTCATCTGACGGAAACGCAGCGTGGGCTTGTGCGCCGACGTCGATGCACGAGATGGGAGCTCGCGTCGCGGCGTCGATGATCAGGACGTGTCCGGTCGCGACGAAGGCGAGGATGGCGTGCGTGTTCGACCCATTGAACATGAGCATATGCGGCCGTCGCGGCGCGCTCCCCGTCTGCGCCAGACACACGCTTCGGGCTGCTCCGCCCAAGTTGATCACTTCCGGTACTGTCGCGCCTCCCAGCTCCGTATCGGTCAGCATCGAGCCGTCGTAGATGTACAGCGTGCCGCCGCCGTCGGGGGTGGTGTCCGACTGGTCGATTGCCCAGACCTCGAAGCCGCCGCCGTCCGCGGCAGCCGGTGATCGGTTCGCGGCCCACAGGACGGCTGCGGCCAGGACGACTACGGCACCGACGGTGATTGGAGCGTTGCGCCTCATCGGCGTCCTCCCTTCTCGGGTATGAGCCGACCCCTTTCCGTTTCCTACCCCGCCACGCTCCGTCGCGCAACTGCGCGTGCCTGGGGAGGAGGGAGGCGTCGATGCATTCTTGGTGAGGACCGACCCGGTCAGCTCCCGGCTAGCTCGAGGTACCGGAAGCATTCCACCGTGTGGTCGTTCACCATACCCACGGCCTGCATGAACGCGTAACAGGTCGTCGGGCCCACGAACCGGAAACCCCGCTTCTTCAGGTCCTTGCTCATGGCCTTCGACTCCGGCGTTTCGGCAGGCAGGTCGGAGAGCCGCCGCCAGCGGTTCCGGATGGGCTCGTCCCCGACGAACGACCACAGGCAGGCGGCCAGCGAGCCGAGCTCGCGCTGCACGCCGAGGACGGCCTTCGCGTTGCCGACGGTGGATTCGATCTTCGCCCGGTTCCGGACGATCCCGGGATCTTGCCGGAGGCGCTCGACCGTCCGCGCGTCGAACCTGGCCACCCGGGCCGGGTCGAACCCGGCGAATGCCCGGCGATAGCCCTCACGCTTGTTGAGGATGGTCTGCCACGATAGCCCGGCCTGCGCGCCCTCCAGCGTGAGCATCTCGAACAGGTGCGGGTCGTCCCTGCTCGGCGTTCCCCATTCCTCGTCGTGATAGGCGAGCATGAGGACATCGCTTCCCTCCGCCCACTGACATCGCTTCTTCCCCATGGACCCGAACTGTAGCCTGTGCGCCGATGGACGCCGACGGGCAGACGTGGTGGGCGAGGCCGGGGCTTGAGATCCGGGACGGGCGGCTCCTGGTCGCGGGACGCGACGCCGAGGCTGTGGCCCGCAAGCATGACACGCCGGTCTATGTCTACGACCTCGTTCGGGTCGAGGAGCAGGCTCGCGCGCTGGCGGGCGCGTTCGCGCGGGTGGGCGTGCCGTTCCACCTTCGACTGGCGCTGAAGGCCCAGCGCGACCCGCGGGTGCTCGCGTTTCTCCGGGACCTCCGGTTCATCGGCATCGACGCCTGCTCCCCGGGTGAGGTCCTCCACGCGCTCGACAACGGCTGGCCGCCCGAGGAGATCAGCTTCACCGGCACAAACGTCTCGGATCGCGACCTCGACGTGCTGCTGGCGCACCCAATCCATCTCAACGTGGACCTGCTATCGCAGCTCCAGCGGTTGGGCCGCCTGGCGCCGGGGACCCGCGTGGGCCTCCGGGTGAACCCCCGGCGGGGCGCGGCCTCCGGCCACGGTCGTCGACACCTCTACAGCGGCGGGGACCGGCCCTCGAAGTTCGGCATCTTCGAGGAGCAGTTGGACCGGGCAATCGCCATCGCGGGCACGCACCACCTCACGATCGACACCGTGCACTTTCACGTGGGCGACGGGTTCCTGACGGACGGGCTGGCGGACTTCGAGCGTGCGGTGGAACGCGTGGCGGCGATGACCCGGAGGCTGATCGACGCGGGGTGTCCGGTCGCCGAGGTGAACGCGGGTGGAGGGCTGGGCGTGCCGCAGGGTCCGGGCGAAGCACCGCTCGACGTGGACGGGTACGCGGATGTGCTGGCGCGGCCCTTCCGTGGGTTCGGTGTGACGGTGGCCTGCGAGCCGGGTGACTTCCTGGTGAAGGAGAGCGGGATCCTCCTGGCCGAGGTGGTAACGGTGGAGGACCGCGAGGGCGTGCGGTTCGTCGGTGTGAACACCGGCTTCAACGTGATGCCCGAGCGCTTCATCTACCGGTCGCCGCTTCCCGTCGTGCTCTGTCGCGCCGCGGCCGCGCCGCCGGCGGGGACCGCGACGATCGCCGGGAACATCAACGAGGGCGACGACGTGTTCGCCGAGGACCTCCCATTCCCCGAGGTGCGCGAGGGCGACGTGGTCGCGATGCTCAACGTGGGTAGCTACAACCAGTCCATGCACATGGACCATTGCCTTCGACGGCCGGCGCAGGTCGTGGTCTTCTCCGACCGAGCGCGCACTCGGGCTCAAGAAGGACCCCACTAGGTGAGGGGCAGCGGCCCGCTCGCCCCAGGCTCGTACCGCTCCAGCTCGAACAGGCCCTCGAACCGGACCACCACGTCGCCGGCAGCCCACAGGTCGCGGCTCCACCCCGACGAGAGCGAGATGTACCGCCAGCGCGTCGCGGTGAACCGCCCGGCCGGCGTCGCGACCTCTTCCGTTCCGAGGAGCCCGTACCGCTGCCGCTCGACGCGCGGCTCGCACGTGACGGCCGCCAAGTAGACCACCTCGATCTCTGCCGTTGCTGCAAGTCGGTTCGCGGTCACCGCGTTGTACGCAGGCGAGAGGTAGTCGAGGTGCATCTCCGGCCCCCACGGCGTCTCGACCGGCCGGCCGTCGCGGAAGCCGGCCAGCCGGTCGTCTTCGGCCATGAGCAGGATCTCGTGCGAACCCGAGTCGATGCGGGTCCGCACGGGCCGCCACGCCGCGTCCACCGCCAAGTCCACCGTTTCGTGATGCGGTTCGGGGTCATCGGTCTGGATCTCCGCGAAGTAACGCCACCCGGCCGGGCCCGGGGCGCATCGGAAGTCCTCGGTCCCCACGGGGTTCCCGTCTCCATCCATCACGATGTACCGGCCCGTGGGCATGGCGGCGCAATCGTAGGATGCCGGGGATGAAAGGCGATGAAGGCGGTGAGGCGATGAAGGTCGCGCTCTGCCAGATGAACTCGGGCGATGACGTCTCGGCCAACCGCAAGCAGGCCGGGGAGCTCCTGGACGAAGCCGCCGATGGCGGCGCCGACCTCGCCGCGCTGCCCGAGGTGTGGACGTACATGGGACCGGCCCGGCGCCACCGAGAGGTGGCCGAGCCCGTCCCCGGCCCGACCAGCGAGTGGCTGGCCGAGACCGCCCAGCGCCGCTCGATGTGGATCCTGGGCGGCAGCATCCTGGAGGCCGGCGGCGACGGCACGGTGTTCAACGCCAGCCTGCTGTTCGATCGGAACGGCGAGCTCGTGGCCCGGTACCGAAAGATCCATCTGTTCGACGTGGACCTGCCGGGCCAGCCGCCGATCCGCGAGTCGTCCACCTTCTCGCCGGGGGAGGAGATCGTGACGGCGGAGACGGAGTTCGGTCGGGCGGGGCTATCGATCTGCTACGACGTGCGATTCCCCGAGCTGTACCGGGCCCTCGTCACCGGCGGCGCCGAGGTCCTGTTCATCCCATCCGCCTTCACCCACGAGACCGGCAATGACCACTGGGACGTCCTGATCCGGGCCCGGGCCATCGAGAGCCAGGCATTCGTGGTGGCCCCGGCCCAGTGGGGGACGTGGGGGCCACCCGAGCAGAACCGGCGGTGCTTCGGGAACAGCCTGGCGGTCGATCCCTGGGGCCGGGTCGTGGCTCGCCTCCCCGACGGGGTCGGCGTGGCCTTCGCCCATCTCGACCTCGAAGAGGTACGGCGGGTCCGGGAGCGCCTCCCCGCCCTCCGGCACCGCCGGCTGAACCCGTCCAGCTGAGCCAGACGGCGCCCGGTCTTTCCGAACTGTCGGGTGTCCCCTCAACCGGGGGGGCCGTTCGGCCGATAACAACATGCGGAGGACAGAAGGATTCGGTCCCGACAAAGGCAAACCGCCGGGGACGGCGGGACGCAAAGCTCCGGGCCTCACCGCTTCGAAGGGAGCGAAGGCAGCCGAGCTGCCGAAGGCCAGGGCCCCCCGACCGGGGACCCGGTCTCCACCGGGACCCATGGGTTGGGAGGCTTGCCATGCAGGGAGCGCGGATCCGGGGCCGAGGGCTCACCGTGGTCGCGCTCCTTCTCCTTCTGCTGCTGTTCGCGCAAGGGCTCGCGGCCAACCGGGCGGACGCGTCGAACCACCCCCACCGACGCCGAGCCCACATGCTTGGGCTGACCAACGAAGATCGCGTCGAGCGCGACAAGGCCGCCCTCACGCTCGACGCAAAGCTCTCGAGGTACGCGAAGCGTCACAGCACCTGGATGGCGGAGAAGGGGCACCTGTTCCACTCCACCGACCTCGCATCGAAGCTGAAGGGCGTCGACTGGTCGATCGGTGGGGAGAACGTGGGAGTCGGGACGACGCTGGAGGGCCTCGAGAAAGCGTTCATGAGGAGCAAGCCCCACCGCAAGAACATCCTGCGGACGGCCTTCGACAATACCGCCATCGGCATAGTCAGGGCGGACGGGAAGCTCTGGGTGACGATCATCTTCTACGGCTAGCCCCTCCCGACCTAGCTGTAGGCGAAGAGCCCGGGCCGCCAAGGGCCCGGGTTCTTCGTTTCTCACCGGAGGCGATCGAGGTCGCCAGCCTCGTCCACGTCGGGGGGCGTGTCCTCGTCGACGTCGATGTCTTCCACCCACTCCGGGTTCGCGCCGATGATCTCGCGGGCGCCGGTGTCCCCGGTGAGCTTCCGGGCCTCGTCCCAAACCGCTCGCGACAGGAGCGCGGGGCCGGGGCCGTCCCGAAACCGGAGGCGCACGATCCGGGACCGCCGGGCCCGGAACGCCTCGACGAGCACGCGAACGTGATTCCGGGTGATCCCGGGCTGGTCGGCCAGGAGGACGACGGCCGCCTCGCTCTCGGGGTTCGCGGCGTCGAGGCCCGCGCGGAGCGAGGTGGACTGTCCTTCCGGAAACGCGGGGTTGAACACGGTGCGCGCGCCCCGAAGGGCAGCCTGGACCGCGGCCGCGTCGTGGCCGAGCACGACGATGACCTCGTCGAGGCCTCCGTCGGCGGCCGCGTCGACGGCGTGCTGGACGAACGGCTTCTGGTCGAGCTCGAGGAGCTGCTTGGTCCGGCCGAACCGCGACGAGGTGCCTGCGGCCAGGACGATCCCGGTGATCACGAAGGCTTGCGGCCGAGCAAACCCGAGAAGAACCGCCCGACGGCCTTCAC
>JBOGVI010000367.1:0-3156 GCA_050692695.1 Actinomycetota bacterium | reverse complement strand
GATCCCGAGATTGGTGAGCCTGATCCCCACCGGGAGGGCGTACACGAACGACGCGATGATCGCGGGCACCCGGCCGGGCTCCACCAGGAAGAGCACCGGTACGAGGTACACGAAGGCGGGCATCGTCTGCATCGCGTCGAGCACCGGCTTCGACACCCGTTCGAACGTGTCGCTGTGCGCGGCGAGGATCCCGAGGGGGACCGCGACCGCGACCGTAATGACGACCGCCACGAGCACCTGGCTCAGCGTCCCCATCGCGAAGTCCCACGTGCCGAGCAGGCCGATCGCGGCCACGCACGCGAACAAGCCGACCCCGAGCCGCACGCCGGAGACCCGCATGGCGATCAGCGCGAACGCGCCGGCAACCATCCACCAGGGGGCGCCGACGAGCAGCTCCTCGAACGGGTCCAGCAGGTAGATGAGCATGAAGTCGCTCACCGCGCTGGTGAAGTCCCCCAGGTTCGCCTGCGACCAATCGACGATCGCGTTCGCCGGAGCGGCTACCGAGGTCTCCCACTCCCCGGGGAAGACCTGCTGCCGCAGCACCTCGCGCCCGATGAGCACTGCCGCGACCGTGGCAACGATCGCCGCCACCACGAGCGTTCGGCGCGAGACGTCGCGGCCGGACACGCGGAGCGGCCGCTTCCGACGTCGATCCCGCTGGCTCCACGTGGTGGTGACGCGATCGAGCACGATGGCCATCACCACGATCGCGATCCCGCCGTTCAACGCCTCGCCCACGTTCAGCTGCTGGAGCCCGTCGATCACGGTCTGGCCCAAGCCGCCCGCCCCGACGAAGGCGGCGATCACGACGATCCCGAGCGCCATCATGATCGTCTGGTTCACGCCGAGCATGATGGATGGCTTCGCCAGCGGTACCTGCACGAGGCGAAGCTTCTGACGGACCGTGGACCCGAACGAGTCCGCGACCTCGAGCGACGTCGCCGGGACGTTCCGCACCCCGAGGGCCGTGAGCCGGATCGCGGGGGGCAGCGCGAACGCAAGCGTGGCGAACAGGGCCGGCGGCTCGCCGATGCCGAAGAGCAACACGAACGGCAGAAGGTAGGCGTACGCGGGGATCGTCTGCATAGCGTCCAGGATCGGCCGGAGCACCCGCTCCACCCGGGGACGCCGACCGGCCCAGATCCCGACCGGGATCCCGATCGCGAGAGCGGTGACCACGGAGACGAACATCAGCGCGAGGGTTGCGATGCTCGCCTCCCACACGCCCAGGAGGCCGAAGCCGAAGACACCGGCCGCGGTGAGCAGGGCCATGCGCCAACCCGCCACCACGCCCGCGAGCGCTGCGGCGCCGACGAGCAGACCGAGCCACGTGATCCGTTCGAGGACGTTCACGGTGGCGTCGAAAACGACCGTGATGGTCTCCTCGATAGGCGTGATGAGGTACACGAACAGCCAGCTCGTGGTGCGGTTCTGGATCGCCCAATCCCGGAACGCGTCGAACCAACCGGTGACGTCGACGACCCATCGGTCGGGGAAACCGGGCGTGAGCCACAGCAGCCCGATCGCGACAACGGCCACCGCGACGACGGACCACCCAATCCGGCGAGGCCACGAGCTCGGCACCGCGAAGGGGACCGGCGCCGCGATCGCCTCGTCGGGTACGGGCGGGTGCGGCCTGGTCGGTGCGACGGCCACGGCTACTGTTCCTCGACGAGCGCGGCCATCACGGCATCGCGATCGATGATCCCCACGACGTCGCCGTCGTCCACCACGCGGATCACGCGATCGGCTTGCGCCACCATCGGGATCAGCTCCTGCACGACCGTCCCGGGCGCAACGGTCGGCCCGTCCGCGGGGGCATCACCGTTGGTCGGCCGCATGATCGCGCGGGCGGTCAGCACGTGCGCGCGGGGGACGTCCTTCGTGAAATCTGCCACGTAGTCGTCGGCAGGATGCGCCACGACCTCCTCGGGGGTCCCGACCTGGACGAAGACCCCATCTTTCATGATGGCGATACGGTTCCCAAGCTTCAGCGCCTCCATGAGGTCGTGGGTGATGAAGATCATCGTCTTCTTCACCTCGCGCTGGAGCTTGATCACCTCGTCCTGCATGTCGCGGCGGATCAGCGGATCCAGGGCGCTGAACGGCTCATCGAACAGCATGATCTCCGGATCGGTCGCCAGCGCCCGGGCCAGGCCGACACGCTGTTGCATGCCCCCGGACAGCTCGTCGGGGAACGAGTTCCCCCAGCCCCCCAAGCCGACCAGCTCCAGGACCCGTCCGGCGCGCTTCGAGCGGTCCTCTCTCCCCACGCCTTGCACTTCGAGGCCGAAGGCTACGTTGTCGACGATCCGCCGGTGGGGGAGCAGACCGAAATGCTGAAAGACCATGCTCACTTTGCGGCGTCGCAGCTGCCGGAGGCGCTCCTCCGACAGCCGCACGACGTCCTCCCCGTCGATCAGGACCTGGCCGGCGGTCGGGTCGTGCAGGCGGTTGATCATGCGCACGAGGGTGGACTTCCCGCTTCCGGACAGGCCCATCACGACGAAGACCTCGCCCCTGCCGACGTCGAAGGAGATGTCGCGGACGGCCGTGACGCAGCCGGTCTTCTCGAGCAGCTCGGCCCGGGGCAGGTCGGCCTGGGGCGAGCCCACGATGCGCTCCGCCTTGGGGCCGTAGACCTTCCACACGTTCCGGCACGAAACGGTCACGTCGGCCACGCCGGTGACTCTCCCCTCAGGACCATGGTCGCCGTCCGCTGAATCTTCGACCCCTGGCCGCACCGGCGCAAGAGAGGGGTTGCGCCGCGGGCAACATGAAGGGTGCGTTCGGTGCCGCGCCGGGGCACAATCCTCCCGATGGAGCCCTCGAGGTACGACTTCGTCATCGTCGGCGGGGGCTCGGCCGGGTCCTGCCTGGCGAACCGGCTGAGCGCCGATCCGTCGAACCGGGTGCTGGTGCTTGAGGCCGGTCGTTCCGACTACATCTGGGACGTCTTCATCCACATGCCGGCGGCGCTCACATTCCCCATCGGGAGCCGCTTCTACGACTGGAAGTACGAGTCTGAGCCTGAGCCGTTCATGCGCGGCCGGCGCATCTACCACGCCCGGGGGAAGGTGTTGGGTGGCTCGAGCAGCATCAACGGGATGATCTTCCAGCGCGGCAACCCCCTGGACTACGAGCGGTGGGCCG
>JBOGVI010000366.1:0-2963 GCA_050692695.1 Actinomycetota bacterium | reverse complement strand
GAGCCCCGACTCCTGTTCTCGCGCCGCTCCCCCCACAACCTGATGGACGCGGACGGCGTGCACCTGATTGCCCCTGGGGTCCCCATCTAATAGGAGGCAATCAACGAGTCCGGTGACGCGTGCTTTCCCTCGAATGGGTCCGCAGATGCCCGCGTCCAAGAGGAGGCCACCGTGAGGGAACCGATGTTCGAGCGCACCATCGACCGTAGGCGTTTCTTCGGGCTGGCGCTTCGCGCCGGCGCCTACGGTGTGGCCCTGCCGGCGCTCCTGGCGGCCTGCGGTCGGGACGAGCAGGCGGTCACGGCACCGGCGGGGGGCGGGGGCGACACCGGGGCCGGCGGGGGGGAGCGGGTGATCGTCGGGGACGTGATCGATTACGCGCTCACGTCCACAGAGTGGGCGGGGGCGTTCGGGTTCGTGACCTTCCGTCTCCAGGCAGGGGTTGTCGACGGGAAGGGTGTGTACCTCGTCCGCACCGATACCTCCGACGAGGGATTCGCCACGAGCGAGCGGCTGGTCTGGGCCCCCAAGCTCGCCGGCCTGGCGGCCGCGGGCATGACCGGAGATGCCTTTCTCGTCTCCGGAGGTCCGCAGGACCAGCCAATCGTGCTCTCTTCGGAGCCCGGCCGGTCCGGGTACACCCCGGCCTGGCGGATCCACCGGGTCGCCTGGTCCGGGGCCCCGCGGATGCTTCGGTCGACCGGCGACGTAGACGCGGCCGCCACGGCGGGCGAGATCACCGTGGAGGAGACCGACATCGTCCTGAATGCCGCGGTGGTGAAGTGGTCCCAGGGTGAAATGCTGGTGGACGAGGAGCGCACCGAGTACCTGGGCGGCGGCCAGCTCCTCGAGCCTGTGGATCCGGCCAACCTGACGGCCACCTTCAAGCTCCACGAGTGCTTCCCGGGCATTCGCTACGTCGTGTTCGACACCTCCCTCGAGCCGATGGCCGAGGGGATGAACATCGTCAACTCGCCCGGCCTCGCCGACAGCCCGACCGCCGGGGCCACGGGGAGAACCAACGTGTTCATGAACGGCCTCGACGGGCCCGGGCCCATGGGGTTCCAGCCATCGGTCTTCGACTCCCGGGCGGGCGCCCCGGAGTGGAGCCCGTACTGGGATCACATGACCTACGCATGGAAGGATGGAGTCGAGCCTCGGGTTCTCACTAGGGAACAGGACGTTCACGCCGCCCGCGACGCCGGGGAGCTCGATGAGTTCCCGGGCACTCCCGACACGAAAGGCGAGGTCTTCACCGTGAACTGTCCCGTCCCGGTGCTGGCGCCCAACACCTTCCAGGGGTAGACGCATGCTCGCCTAGCCTCCTTCGTGCGAGTCTTCTCCTAAGAGAACCATTGGAATCAGGTCCTGCCGCGCCGCCTTCCTTAAGTAGTGGCGGCCAAACGTCTGCTCATGCTCACCGCGGCCTCGGTGCTCGTCAGTGGGCTCCTCGTAGCCGCGCTCGCCTCCGAGGAGTGGCGATTGAGCACCGCTGGGGTTGATCCCTCCGCCCCCTCCCGTACCGAGCGTGGCAACGAGCTCCCGGAGTCACCTGGGGATTTTCCGCCGGGCCGGGCCACCGTGGACACGGATCTGATCGTCTCCGGCGGTCCGCCGCCCGATGGCATCCCTCCGATCGACGACCCGAGCTTCCTCGATCCGGCGGAGGTTCGATGGCTCGTTGCGCAGGAGCCGGTGATCTCCGTGGAGCTGAACGGGGAGGCCAAGGCGTACCCGGTCCGGATCCTGATGTGGCACGAGATCGTGAACGACGAGATCGGCGGCGAGCCGGTGACCGTCACCTACTGCCCGTTGTGCAATACGGGGGTCGCGTTCCACCGTCCGGTCATCGACGGGGAGCTGCTCGACTTCGGGACGTCGGGGCGCCTGTTCAACTCGAATCTGGTGATGTACGACCGTCAGACGGGCACCTATTGGTCGCAGGCGACGCTCGAGGCGATCGTGGGTCCCCTGGCGGGAAGACGCCTCGAGTTCCTTCCCGCGCAGATGATCTCCTGGGGGGACTGGCGCGTCCGCTATCCCTCGGGCCTGGTCCTGTCCCAGAAGACGGGGTTCGACCGCGCCTACGGCCAGAACCCGTACCAGGGGTACGACTCGCCCAGTAACGATGATCCCTTCCTGTTCCGCGGAGATCCGGATCCTCGACTCGGCGCGACCGCACGAGTCCTCGGGGTGAACGCGACAGGGCGGTCGATGGCGTTCCCGTACGAGGCGCTCGCGCGCGGCGCTGTCGAGGGGTTCGCCGCCCTGCAGACGCGCGTCGGCACGCAGGACGTCGTGGTCTTCTGGAAGCAGGGGACGGCCTCCGCGCTCGACCAGCCCGAGATCGCGCCGTGGGCTCTGCCACGGCCTACGAGCCTCGCTCCGGCGACCTTCTGCTCCATTTCGAGGCCGTACCGGGAGGGTTTGTCGACGAAGAGACGAAGAGCCGGTGGGACCTGTTCGGTCGTGCCGTATCGGGGCCGCTTCGGGGAGGGGAGCTCCGGGCGCTGCCGGCCGTCGATCACTTCTGGTTCAGCTGGGCCGCGTTTTTCCCCGACACGGAGATCTATAGGTCGTAGTGATGGCGACTCTCCTGTGGCTCGTGAGGATGCGGTGGACGATCTAGGGGCGGCCACAACCTTCTAAGTCAGCGCGCGCGGCGCAGTCCCGCCAGCGTGACCGCGACCAACCGGCGGACCGCGGCCTTGGACGGGAGGCTGCCGGCTGCTGCGAGGGCGTGGAGGCAGTAGCTCGCCAGCTCGTCGGCCCCGACATCATCCCGGAGCTCCCCGGCTCGTGCCCCCTCCGCCAGGAGGTCTCGGATGAAGTCCCTGAGCTGCTGCTGCGCTCGGGCGACGTCCTCCCGGCGGTGCAGGACCGGGGCGAGCTCGGTGCCGTGGGCCATCCGAAGCTCGTGGAGAACAAACGCGTAGGCCTCGAGCACGGCCTCGAGCCGCTCG
>JBOGVI010000365.1:0-4847 GCA_050692695.1 Actinomycetota bacterium | reverse complement strand
GACCTTCATGGTCCGGCCTCCGGACGACCCGCCGCCTCCCGGTGATTCCAGACGAGGTGCACATGTCCGGCGCGCCTCGTCAGGTGCACTCCACAGGAGGGGCAGAAGAACCCGCACGAAACCTCCTCGCGCTCGGGGACCATCAGGACCCCTCCGCAGGCCGGGCAGGGATGACGGACGAGATGCACGTGCGGCACCTCGCCGACCTCGGCGACGGCGACGCAGTCCGCGCAGAGCATCCGCGTCTCGTCCGCGAGGCAAGCGCGGGAAAGGATCAGGCGACACGCCCGACACGCGAACTCCCGGCCCGTGGCTCGTTCCGGCTCGCGGACCCGCTCCGAGGGTTCGCGATCGGCCATCACGTCGATCAGCCGGTCCAGTCGCTCGTCCCCATCGTCCTCGTCGGCGAGTGGGGTGCCCTGTTCCTCCTCGAGCTGCTCCAAGCTCTCGATCCGGCGTCTTCGTCCGGCTCTCATGGCGTCACGTCCCTGTCCTCGTCACCCTCACTCTCACACGCGAGGTCTGCCTTCGGGCGGGTCACACGACCCGCGACCGTCGTGACCACCGGCAGAGGTGCAGAAGGTGCGGCAGGTGCGGTTCGGCGCGCCTATCCGATCCGGGAACCCTCTCGATGCTCGATCAGCACGTCCGGGCCGGGGAAGATGAGCCCCACGTGGCCGTCGTCCGACCAGCGCACGAGGTACGGCGGCCCCCCGTCCGGACCATGGACCTCGAGGATCTCTGCATCGCGGTCCGGCGCTCCGACACGGTGGCCAAGGACCACCAGCCGATCGCCCACGCTCCCCTTCATGCGCGAACCCCCCTCGACGGCGATGATTCACCGTGCCCGCGATCCCTGGACAGGGCCGAAGGCCCCCGGGGGGACGGGCCCTCCAGCCGTGGCCGCTTCCGCGTCTGGCTCGGAGTCTGGCAGGCGGCGAAAGGAGTTCCGTGGCCACCGGCGTCGTGAAGTGGTTCGACCCCGCCACGGCGGAGGGGGCGATCGGCAGGCGAGGCCGTGAGCTCCCGGTTCGAGCGGAAGACATGGAGCCCTCCGCCCGGGTCGCGGGAGCCAGGGTCCGTTTCGACGTTGCTCGGGAGAGGGGGTTCGAGCGCGCCGTTGACGTCCGCCTCCGAGAGGGAACGAGGGTCTCTCGCCGCCAGCACCGGTTCGGGGATCTCGTGGGCGCCGGCCATCCCGACGAGGCGGGCCGGCCTCCGCTGACCCATGGTCGTCCCGACCCGGTGCGCCCTGCGGTGCACCCGATGCAAACGGCCCGGAGATGGGTCGCAGCCATGGAGGCCGGTGACCTGGTCGGCGCTCTTGCCTGTTACGCGGAGAACGCCGTGCTGCACGTGGGGGCGGCGACCCACGTCGGCCCAAACGCCATCCGGGGTGTGCTCGAGGGCCACCCGCTGTTCCAGGCTACGCCGGGTCTGGTCGTCGTCCACGGAGAGGGCGCCACGATCCTCGTTCGCTGGTCCGCAGGAGGCCCGGACGTCCCCGGGGGGGAGACCCGGCTCGGGGTCGCCCACGCGCGGATCCTCGAGCAGTGGATCGCGACCGCGCGACGACCGAGGTCGGGCAAGAGGGGAGGCCCCCGAGGATCCACGTGAGGCGTCTGACCCGATGGCCGGGGAGGCCAGAAGATGGGCCACGAAGGGTGGCGGGTCCGGTCATTTCGGCTCCATTGATCATCGCCCCCTCCTTCGTGGAGCGGTTCCCCAGTCTCTCCTGGAGGGCGGGCGGGGTGCGGAGGATGCAGGATGGCCGGACGCCTCGATGGAAGGAGGGCTCGACGTGGAGGATCGCACGGTCGGTCGGGATCGCGCGCATCCCATGGCCGGTATGGACAGCTTCTCCCCGCCCGAGATCCCCCGGCTGGTGGAGACGCGCGGGGTGGCCAAGGCCAACGCCGCGGACGTGACGACCCTGGCCTTGGCCGTGATGGCCGGGGCCTTCATCGCCCTCGGCGGCGTCCTTTCCACCATAATCAGCACCGGATCGACCCTGGGATTCGGCCCCACCCGATTCCTCGCGGGGGTCGGCTTCTCGGTTGGGCTCATCCTGGTGGTCGTGGGCGGCGCGGAGCTGTTCACCGGCAACAACCTGGTGGTGATGAGCTGGGTCAGCAGGCGCATCACGCTCGGCCGGCTCCTTCGGAACTGGGCGATCGTTTACGTGGGATATCTGGTGGGGGCGCTGAGCGTGGTGGCGATGGTGTACCTGGGGAGGTGGTGGGAGCAGGCCGACCACGCCGTTGGGGCCACCGCCGTCTCGAACGCAGCGACCAAGGCGGCGCTGCCCTTCTGGGTCGTCTTCGTTCGCGCCATCCTCGCCAACGCCCTCGTGTGCCTGGCCGTGTGGCTCGCCTCCGGCGGCCGGAGCGTGATCGACAAGATCTTCGCCATCATCTTCCCCATCGCTGCCTTCGTAGCGTCAGGCTTCGAGCACAGCGTGGCGAACATGTACTTCATCCCCCTCGGCCTGCTGCTCTCCGACGGGCCCGAGGTGCTGCAAGCGGCCGCGCTGCCGGCGGGGCAACTCGCCCGCCTCGACGCGGGGGGCGCGACCGCCAACATCGTGGCCGCCACGCTCGGGAACATCGTGGGAGGAGCGGTCCTGGTCGGCCTCGTCTACTGGTTCGTGTACCTGGCTCCGGGACGGGGCGAGCGATAGTCGACCGCCGCACGGGGCTCCCGCTTCCACCGTGACGCCGCCATGATGAGAGGACCCACGTCCGATCCGGTGCCGGAGGCACCCAGCCCGCCCTCTCGGGCACTCTCGACCACGTTCGGTGTCGATCCCGCGGCGGGGCTCTCGGAACTGGAGGCGCGGCTCCGCCTGGACCGCCACGGACCCAACGAGCTCCCCGCGCCGCCACGCATCGCCTGGCCCCTTCGCATCCTTCGTCTTCTCGGTGAACCGATGTCGCTCCTGCTCATCGCGGCGGCCGCGGTGGACGCGGTGGGCCTCGGCGAGGTCGTGGACGCGTCCGCGATCCTGGCCATCGTCGTGCTGAACACGCTGATCGCCTTCGTCCAAGAGGGGAAGGCTGCGCAGGCGCTCGAGGCACTCCGTTCGCTGGAGTCCCCGCGGGCCCGGATCATGCGGGATGGGGTCCTGGTGGAGATCCCGTCGCGGGAGGTGGTGCCGGGCGACGTGGTCCTGTTTGGCGCCGGCGACCGAGTGCCGGCAGACCTTCGCCTGACGGAGGCGAACCTCCTCGAGGTGGACGAATCGCTCCTCACGGGCGAGTCGCTTCCGGTCGCGAAGGATCCGCGGGCCGTGCCCTCGGCATCGGGGATCGCCGAGCGGCTCGACATGGCCTTCTCGGGGACCGTGACGACGCGGGGGACCGGGCGCGGGGTGGTCGTGGCCACCGGGCGGGCCAGCCAGATCGGCCGGATCGCGGAGCGGCTCCGGGAGCGGGAGCCCACGACCCCGCTTCAAGGGGAGCTCCGGGTGCTCACCTTCCGTCTGGGGGTGATCGCCATCGTTATCGCGGCGGCGGTGCTCGGCCTCACCCTCGTTCGGATGGGCGTCTCGAGCGAGAGCCTCCAGCGCTCGTTCCTCGCGGCGGTGGCCCTGGCCGTGGCGGCCGTGCCC
Source organism: Actinomycetota bacterium (assembly GCA_050692695.1). GTDB lineage: Bacteria > Actinomycetota > UBA4738 > UBA4738 > HRBIN12 > AC-69. The sequence goes on along the minus strand of JBOGVI010000365.1, from coordinate 1,237 downwards.
GAGGGCCTGGCCACGGTCGTCACGGTCGCCCTCGCTTTGGGGGTCCGGCGGATGGCCGCCCGAGGTGCCATCATCCGGCGGCTCGCGGCAGTCGAGACGCTCGGCGCCGCGACCGTGATCCTCACCGACAAGACCGGGACGTTGACCGAGAACCGGATGCGCGTCGAAGGGGTCGCGGTGGCCGGAATGGCGCTCGGCCCACCGGATGGTCTCGCTCCGGCGCTCGCCGAGCCGGTCGCGGAGGTGGTCGCCCTCTGCAACGACGCCACCTTGGACCCGCCCGGCGGAGATCCCCTTGACGTCGCGCTCCTCGAGTCGCTGGGGAGCCAGATGGTTGCTCGGGTGCGGGCTTCCCTCCCGCGCCTGCGCTCCATCCCCTTCGAGGCGGGACGGCGGCGGATGACCACGGTGCACCGTCGGTCGGACGGCGCCTTGGTGCTGCTCGTGAAGGGAGCGCCGGAAGAGGTCGTGGAGCTGTGCACGGCCTTCCTCCACACCGACGGGTCCCCGCGCCCCCTGGGGCCGACCGAGCGTGCGGCCGTGCATGGACTTGCCGCGTCACTCGCCTCCGGCGGCATGCGGACGGTCGCCCTCGCCCGTGGGGCTCCGGCGGAGATCCCGGAGGAACTCGCCCGGGCCGAACACGACCTGGAGCTCGTGGGGCTGGTTGGGCTGCGGGATCCCGTGCGGCCCGAAGCGGCCCGCGCGGTCGAGGAAGCCGGGAACGCCGGCATCCACCTCGCCATGGTGACGGGGGACCACGCCGGGACGGCCGCCGCCATCGCGCAGGAGGTCGGGCTGGCCGAAAGGACCACCGGGGTCTTGACCGGAGCGGACCTCCGGGAACGGGGGATCCCCGAGGACCCGCTCTCCTCACCGGTCTACGCGCGCGTCGATCCGGACGAGAAGCTCGCACTGGTCGAGGCCCTCCAGGCCCAGGGCCACGTCGTGTCCGTCACCGGCGACGGCGTCAACGACGCCCCGGCGCTCAGACGAGCCGACATCGGGGTGGCCATGGGCCGACGGGGCACCGACGTGGCTCGCCAGGCCGCGGACATGGTGATCACGGACGACAACCTGGCGACGATCGTTCACGCCGTGCGCGAGGGGCGCGGAATCTACGACAACATCCGCAAGGTCGTCGACTATCTCGTCGGGGGGAACCTCTCCGAGATCCTGGTGGTGGTGGGCGCGCTCGTCTTGTTCCCCGCGCTGGGCGTGCCGCTCCTCCCCCTTC
>JBOGVI010000364.1:0-3315 GCA_050692695.1 Actinomycetota bacterium | reverse complement strand
TCGGCGCCCAGATCTCGAGGAACGTGCGCGCACTTGCCGGAAGCGGCCTGGCGCTCGGGATCGGGATGGCCCTGACCGTCTGGTCCGGGCTGCGGGTGGTCAAGGCGGTGCAATCGGCCATGAACACCGTTTGGAACGTCCCGCACAAGCGTCGGTCGAACTTCCTCTTCGCCACCCTCAGGGCGGTGGCCATGCTGGCGGTGCTCGGAGTCATCACGCTCGCCTCCGCGGCGGCCGGAAGCGCGGGGGCCGGCAGCAGCAACTGGCTGTGGGGGATCCTGGGGATCGCCGTCTCGCTCGTCCTGAACTTCGCCCTGTTCATGCTGGCCTTTCGCATCCTCACCACCGAGGAGGTGTCCTGGGTCGACTGTCGCCCGGCGCCGCCGTCGGGGCCGTGGCGTGGACGGCGCTCCAGGCGGTCGGTGGGTACTACGTCGCGCACCAGCTCCAAGGGGCGAGCGAGGTCTACGGGGCGTTCGCCCTCGTGATCGGGTTGCTGGCGTGGATCTTCCTGGGCGCGCAGGTCACTCTGTACGCGGCCGAGGTAAACGTCGTGAAGAAGCGGCACCTGTGGCCTCGGAGCATCGTGCAGCCACCGCTCAGCGACGCCGACGTCCAGGCGCTGAGGCAGTATGCGAAGGAGGGGGAGCGCCGGCCCGAGGACCGCGTGGACGTCGAGATCGAGGAGCGTCACCCCGGCGCCGACTGACTCCAGTGATTCGGTTCACCGAGTCGACCCGGAGGACCGGCCGGCCGTCGCCCCTGCGAGGATCGCCCGCACCGTGTCGATCGTGTCCGCTTCCTCGGGGCGCTTGTCCGGCCGGTATCCCTTCACCCTGGCGAATCGGAGGGCCAGGCCTCCGGGGTAGCGAGAACTGCTCTGCACACCGTCGAACGCCACCTCCACGACCAGTTCCGGCCTCACGTGCACCGTGTAGGCGTCGTGGCCGGTCTCCAGCTCCTGGAGGTGCTCCGTCTGCCAGGTCAACATCTCGTCGGTCATGCCCTTGAATGTCTTGCCGAGCATCATGAAGCCGCCGGTCTCAGGGTCGCGGGCCCCGAGATGGAGGTTGCTCAGCCATCCGCGCCGTCGTCCGTGCCCCCACTCGGCAGCCAGCACGACGAGGTCGAGGGTGTGGGCCCGCTTGACCTTGAGCCAGCCGGCCCCTCGCCGGCCCGCTTCGTACGGCGCCTCGAGAGCTTTCACCATCACGCCCTCGTGGCCTCGATCCAGTGCCGCGTCGAGGAACCCCTCCGCCTTGGCGGCCTGGTCCGTCTGGACCCTCGGCACCCGCGAGGCAGCGGGCAGGAAGGCGGCGACGGCGAGGAACCGCTCTTCGGCAGGCCGGTCGAGCAGGTCGTGGCCGTCCAGGTGGAGGCAGTCGAAGTAGAACGAAGAGAGGGGGACCGTCCGGCGGAGCTCCTCCACCCCCAGCCTGCTACCGAACCGGCTCATCGTGACCTGGAAGGGATGTGGTCTTCCGTCGGGCCGCAAGGCGATCGCTTCGCCGTCCAGGATCACGGCCTTCACGGTGAGGCGGCGGACCGCTTCCACCACTTCGGGCACTCGGTCGGTGATGTCTGCGAGGTTCCGGGTGAACGCGCGCACTTCGTCCCCGACCCGGTGCACCTGGATCCGCGCGCCGTCGAGCTTCCATTCGACGGCCGCTAGATGGATGCGTGCCAGCGCGTCCGCCAGGTCGTCGGCGGTCTGCGCGAGCATCGGCTTGACCGGACGGAATGGGGTGAGCCGGAATCGGGCCAGGCCGTCCCAGCCCTCGGCGAGCGCTGCGGCAGCGACCGCGCCGAGATCTCCGGACAGCATCAACGCCCGCCGGACCTCCGTAGCCTGCACGTCCGCCGCCCGGGCCGCCGCTTCCACCATCACTCCCTCCAGGGCGCCTTGCCGCAGCTCTCCCTGCAACAGACCGATGAGGAACCGCCGTTCTGGTTCCGTGGCCCGGCCAAACAGTTCGGCCAGCGCACGCCGGCGGACCGCCTGGGAGCCGGGCCCCGTGCTCGTGCGGGTCCGCTCCAGCGCCGCGTCGACCTCGAGCAGCTCCAGGGTCGGGGGAGGCGTGGCCGGGGGAGGGAGGTCGCGCAGCGACGCCCACCCCACGCCGATCGTCCCCTGGGGGAGCACGCCCGACAGATAGGCCACGGCGATCGGAACCTCCTGGGGATTGAGACGGCGGAGGCAACCGGCCAGCCGCTCGATCTTGGTCAGGCGCGCCCGGCTCTCGGCCACAGCCGCCGAGGTCCGACCGATCTCGTCGAGGAGCACGGGAACGATTCTGCTACGCGCTGAAGCCTCGGGTTGACGGCTCCCTCACGGGGAAGGCTCGAGGGACCGACGGGGACGTGCTCGAGCTCCTTGAGCCGTAGGCACGGCCACCGGGGCCGCGTGCTTCAACTAGCTGGCCGCCGGGATCGAGGCGCCGCGGTTCGGGCCGCGGATGCCGCTTCGGTCCATCGCCCGCATGTAGCTGGGAATACCCGGCCGGCGTGGCCGAGCGTGGGTTCGGGCACCGGAGCATCCCCGTCGGCGCTTTGCCCGTATGCCCTAGAGGACGCTCCAGAGGGGGCAGGGAAGCGGGAACCGGCACGATCGCGTTCGAGCGAGCGCGAGGTCCGGCGGAGCGGAAAGGGGTGGTCTGAAGAGGGAGGGTCCGCGTCGGGAGGCGAGCCCAGGTTCGCCAGAGGAAAGGAGGTCTGGATGAGACTTCGCACGTGGATCACGAGACGGAGGACGATCGCACTCCTGGTGCCGGTGGCGCTGCTGGCGCTGGCGGCCCTGGTGGCGGCCCCTACGTTCGCCGATGAGGGGCGGTCCTTCAAGGCCACGTTGACCGGGTACGAGGAGGTCCCCTCGGTTTCCACTGCGGCTTCGGGGGAGTTCCGGGCCCAGCTCAGCGCGGACGGAACCACCCTGAGCTACGAGCTCACGTACGTCAACATCACCAACGCATTCGCGGCCCACATCCACCTGGGCCAACCGGGCGTGGCTGGGGGGGTCATCGCCTTCCTGTGCGGCGGTGGGGGCAAGCCCGACTGCCCGGCCACGGGCGGCACGGTAACCGGCATGATCGTGGCGGCCGATGTCATCGGCCCCACGAGCCAGGGGATCGCCCCGGGTGAGTTCGCTGAGCTCGTTGCGGCGATGCAGGCCGGCTTCACCTACGCCAACGTCCACACCTCCGACGGCGTCGCTCCGCCCAACCAGGGGCCCGGCGACTTCCCCGGCGGCGAGATCCGCGGGCAGATCAAGTAGCCGAAGGAAGAACTGCGGGCGGCCCCCGCGCGTCGCGCGGGGGC
>JBOGVI010000363.1:0-9230 GCA_050692695.1 Actinomycetota bacterium | reverse complement strand
CCGCCGGAGACGGCCTTCGACGCCCAAGCGTTCGTGGCCGAATGCGAGCCGGAGGGCGTTCGGTTCCGAACGGGCCTTCTGCCGAAGGCGTAGCGACCTCACCTTCTGCCGGTCCGGGGCGCTACGCTTGAGCCGTGGACGCGAAGACGCTCCTACTCATCCTCGTGCCGTTCGCGTTCGTGGCAGCCTCCATCGTCGTGTTCCTGACGTTCTCGAGGAGCCTCGGCGTGCGGTCCTTCGAGGAGGACGCCGAGCGGGAACGGTTCGCCCGGCCCTGGTGGGGGAGCCCGCTCGTGTGGGTCGGAGCCTGTGCGGCGCTCGCCCTCCTGGGGCTGATGGTGGCGCCGAGGCTCTTCGGTGTGGTCTTCCTGCTCCTCCCGTTCATCTGGATCGGCCGGTTCCGCCGTCATCAGCGACGATAGGGCCGTGAGCGAGGGGCATGCCGGCGCGAGGGCGGGGTTCGCCATCCGCGACCCGATGCCCTGGCCGGACATGGTCGAGGTCGTGCGGACGGCCGAGCAGACTGGGTACGAGGCCCTGTTCCTGCCGGAGAGCGTGGGGCGGGAGGCGTTCTCCACGCTCGCGGCGGTGGCCGGCCACACGGAGTCGCTCCGGCTGGCCACGGGGATCGTGACGACCGTGGCCAGGCGCGTATCCACCACGGCCATGGCCGCGGCCACGGTCCACGAGCTTTCGGGAGGGCGGATGATCCTGGGCCTCGGGACCGGACCGGTCGGCCCCGGCGCACTGGACCGCCTCCGGCGGTTCGTGGAGGTCGCCAGGGCCGCGCTGGCGGGCGAGAGCGTCGAGACGCCGGAGGGCGAGCGGTTCCGTCTGGTGCTAGACCCAGGCCCGGGGGCCGTGCCGATCTGGATCGCCGCCCTGAACCCGAACGCGATGCGCCTGGCCGGCGAGATCGCGGACGGCGCGCTGCTGAACTGGTGCCCGCCCGAACGGGTCGGGTTCGCCCGCGCCCGCATCCGCGAGGGCGCCGAGGCCGCCGGGCGCGATCCGGCGTCGGTCGCGGTCGCGGTCTACGTCCGTGCCTGCGTGGGGCAGGAGCCGGAGCCGACCATGGCCGCCCTGCGGGGCTTGGCCGCCCAGTACGCGTCCTACCCCGCGTACCGGCGCCAGTACGAGGCGGTGGGCTTGGGGGAAGAGGCCCGAACGGCCGCGGAGGCTCATGCCGCGGGGAAGCCGGAGGCCGTGCCGGAGGCCCTGGTCAGGCGGGTGTGTGTGCTGGGGGACGCGCGCCAGGCCATGGCCGGGCTGAACGCGTTCCGGGAGGCCGGCGCCGACCTGCCCATCGTCTACCCCGTCCCCATCAGGGACCCCCTGTCCTCGGTGCTGGGGACGTTGTTCGCTCTGGCGCCTCACCCGGCCGTGGAGTCCTGACCGACTTGCGGCCGCGGACGAGCGTCGTAGACTAGGATTTGCACGGTGCGCACGGTGGAAAAAGGGGAAATGCGATGACGTATACGATCTGCGAGACCTGCATCGACATCAAGGACAAGGCCTGCGTGGACGAATGCCCCGTGGACTGCATCTACGAGGGTCCCCGCATGCTGTACATCCACCCCGACGAGTGCGTCGATTGCGGAGCGTGCGAGCCGGTGTGCCCGGTGACGGCCATCTTCTACGAGGACGACGTCCCCGCCGAGTGGAAGAAGTTCACGCCGATCAACGCCGAGTGGTTCGGCGACGCCGTGACCGGTCTCGGCTCGCCGGGCGGCGCGGCGCAGGTTGGCCCGGCCGACAAGGACCACCCCGTGGTGGCGGCCTGGCCACAAGCGGGTTAACCAGCGGCCCACGAAACGGCCCTCCGAGCCGGTTCAGGCTTCGGCAGCGGCCGGCACCTCGCCGCTGGGCAACAGGCCCGGGAGGCGGCGGGACTCGGGCAGCTTCTCCATCGGCCAGCGCTCCCGCGACTTGGTCGACAGCTTGGCAATGAGCTCGATGGCCGCGGGGTCCTCCGAGCCCGGTCGCCACTCCACGACGCGGTCGGCCACCGCCCGGTTCCACAGGTCTTGACCCTTGTCGGTGCGGATGACCGTGAGGGTCCATCCGTCGTTCTGCCCCAGCCCTCCAAAGGAGATGTCGGCGTGTTCAGCCGCGAAGTCGGGACAGAGCAGACACCCCGGCCTGGTGAACGCATGGGCCTTCTTCAGCGAGTACGTGAGCTCCTCGCCGTCCTTCGTGTAGAACAGCAGCTTTCCCTTGACGTTCACGCGGACGATGTCTTTGAGCGCGAGGCCGAGCTCCTTCTGCGCGATCTCGACCATCAGGCCCTCGTACGTGAAGCTCTTCGAGCAGAGCAGCCCGAAGGTCCAGTTGATCTTTTTCGCCCACTTGTTCACTCGGCGGGCCGAGAGCGCGCCAGTCACGCTGGCCTGGCACGACATCCCCACCAGCGCCAACTTCGACAGGCCGAGCTCTGCCGCCTTGAGCATGGCGAGCGGGTTGGCCGAGTACGTGTAGCGGGAGCCCGCGGTGGCCAGCACGCCCTCACGGTCGGTGACGACGGTCGGCTCGGCGTCCCACGGCCGCTCGTCGGACAGCTGCGACGTGCACACCCCGTCGATATCACCGTTCTCCAGGCCCCACACGAGCAGGGCCGAGACCACACCGCCATCCTGCCCTTGCATCAGGACCTCGGGGTCGGCCGCCCGAGCCAGGACGATGTCCTTGTACTGCCCGATGACCTCCTCCGGCTTGCGGACCTGGCCGAACAGGAGCTGATCGATGTCGGATTCCCATTCGCGGAACCGAGGGCAGGCCAGGGTGCAGAGCGAGCATCCCCGGTCGCCGTGGACGCACTTGTCGACGCCGTCCTCCTGCAACTGCACCGGCTCGTAGTTCTCGTATCCCAGGACGTGGAACGGGCAGGCCACGATGCATGCCGTGCAGCCGGTGCAGAGCCCCGTGAGAACGACCTCGTGGTAGAGGTCGAACCATTGCGTTCTGTCGGCGGGCGAGGGCATCTGTCGGAAGCATATCGCCCCCGTTCCGCTTCGCTCACAAGCCGCGACGGCCCCGCGTCCGTAGTACCGCGGGAACCCCCGGCGGGCAGCGCGGACCGGATCCACTCCGGTCGGGTCACCACTAGGCTGTGGGCCGTCCGCGGCCCGCGGTTCCGAGGGGAGGACGCGATGAGATCAAGGGTGTTCGGCTTGCTCGGGCTGGTCCTCGCGACCGGGCTCGTCCTGGCCTCTTGTGGGGGGGACTCGAACGCCGGAGACGGTGGTGGCGGTGATGGCGGTGGTGGCGGTGGTGGCGAGGCCACGCTGAACATCCGGGACTTCGCCTTCGTGCCGGACACGCTCACGGCGGGGGCCGGGGAGCAGGTCGCCCTCACGATCACGAACGAGGACTCCGCGACCCACAGCTTCACCCTGGACGACGGGGGCGTGTCGAAGGACGTTCAGGGCGGGCAGACCGTCCAGGCCACCGTGCCGTTCCCCATGTCCGGGAGCGCGGGGTTCCACTGTCGGTTCCACCCGTCGATGACGGGGACGCTCGAGGTGGCCTGACGCGGAGGCTGGGGGCTAGATCGAGAACGAGTCGCCACAGGCGCACTCGTGCTTGGCCTGCGGGTTGATCATCCTCAGGCCACCGCCGAGGAGGGCGTCGTTGAAGTCGAGGGTCGAGCCACCCACGATGGGGCCGCTCTTCGGGTCCACCAGGACCCGCACGCCGAAGGCCTCCACGACCTGGTCGCTCTGGGCCGGGCCGTCGGCGAAGGACAGCTCGTAGGAGAACCCGGAGCACCCTCCGGCCACCACCCGAACACGGAGGATCGGGTCGGGCCGGCCCTCCTTCTCCGCGAGCGCGCGGATCTTCCGGGCCGCATTCTCGGTGACGGTGAGGACGGTGGCCGTGTCGCTTTCCATGGCGTTTCCAGGATACCTCGCCCGGCCGCTCAGACCGCCGCGAGCTTGGCGAACGCGCCTCTCACCACCTCCGAGAGCGTGGGGTAGGCGTGGATGGCCTCGCCCATGACGGGAGCCGGGATCCGCCCCGCCATGACCGCGACCACCTCGTGGATCATGGCGTCTGCCTCCTGGCCCACGATGTGGCCACCCAGAAGCGCGCCGGTCCTTGCGTCCGCCACCAGCTTGACCAGACCGTGGGTCCGTCCCTCGATCACCGCGCGTTCGCTGTCTTCGAACCGAACCTTCGCCGTTCGGACCTCGTGTCCCGCCTCCCGGGCCTGCCGCTCCGTGAGTCCCACGCTCGCGACCTCGGGGTCGCAAAAGGTGACCCTGGGGACGACCCGGTAGTCGCGGGGGCGAGGCTTGCCCAGGATGTCATCCACGACGAGCTCGGCCTCGTACGTGCCGACGTGCGTGAACAGGAGCTCACCGGTGGCGTCGCCGGCCGCCCAGATGTGGTCGGCGGTGGTACGGAGCGTCTCGGTCAGCACGGGCCTGTCCTGTTCGTCCAGGTCCACCCCCGCGGCACCCAGGTCGTGGACGTCGAAGGAGGGACGGCGGCCCGCCGCCACCAGCAGCTCCCGCGCCTCGACGGGCTTCCCGTCGGAGAGGTCCAGCCGCCATCGCCGCCCGTGGTACTCGGCTCGCGCGATGGTGACGCCCGGCAGGAGCCTGATCCCCTCCTCCTCGAACGCCGGCACCACGGAGGCCGCGGCGTCCTCGTCCTCGTTCGGCAGGATCTGGGGCAGCACCTCGATCGCGGTCACGTCCGCACCGAACCGCGCGTAGATCTGGGCGAACTCGATCCCGATCGCGCCCGTCCCGATCACCGCGAGCGAGGCCGGCACCGCCTCCGGCTTCCAGATGGCCTCCCGGTTCGTCCAGTACGAGCCGGTCTCGATGCCCTCGATGGGCGGGGTCCACGAGTCGGTCCCGGTGGCTAGGACGATCCGGTCGGCCTCGATTTGCGTCCCGTCGGCCATCTCGACGCGGTGCGGCCCCACCAGGCGGGCCTCGTCCATGAGGACGGTGATGCCGAGGCGCTGGAACGGCCTTGCGCCACCACCGGATTGGGACTCGATGATCCTCCGGGCCCGCTCCCGGACCGCCAGGAAGTCAACCGCGACTTCCGGAACCCGGACCCCGAACCGCCCCGAGTCCCGGGCGGTGTGCGCGATCTTGGCGCTCCGGAGCATGACCTTGGTCGGCACGCACCCATAGTGGTTGCACTCGCCGCCCAGCTTGTCCCGTTCGGCCAGCCCGACCTTGAAGCCGCCCCGCCTGCCCAGCCGGAAGGCGATCTCCGAGCCGGTCCCGCCGCCGCCGATCACGAAGACGTCGAACCGATCCACCACGAGGATTGAACCATCCCCGAACCCCGGAACATCCGAACGTGACCGCTACCATGGCGCAGGAATGAACCCTCAGGACCTCCGGGGCCGCCTGGCCACCACGCTCGACCCCGACCCGGTGCCGGAGCCCGGCCCCCGGGATCTCCTGGCCGCCGTTCTCATCCCCATCGTCGAGGCGACCGAGCCGTCGGTCTTCTTCACCCGCCGGACCGATCACCTGTCGCGTCACGCTGGGGAGATCTCGTTCCCGGGAGGACTCCGCCACGCGGAGGATGCGACGCTGGAAGACACGGCGGTCCGAGAGACCGAGGAGGAGCTCGGCCTCGCGCGAGCTTCCGTGGACGTGCTCGGGGCGCTCCCGCCGGTCCACACATTCGTCTCAGGGATCCTGGTCGTGCCGTTCGTGGGGATGGTCTCGGCCCCGTCGGCGTTCACGCCCAATACGGATGAGATCGCGGAGGTGCTGGAGTACCCACTCGCCCGGCTGGCCCAGGCCGAGAGCGAAATCGAGCTTCCCCGGGGCGACCACGTGTATCAGGGGTATGCCTACGAGATGGAGGACCACACGATCTGGGGAGCAACCGCTCGAATGTTGCACAGCCTGTTCGAGGCCCTGCCGAAGGAACTGGCGTGAACCACACCAAACTCGAACCGTACGTGCCGAGCGATGCCGAGCTCCGGTCGATCCTCGGCGATGCCGAGACCATCGCCGTAGTGGGGATCTCGTCGAAGCCGCAGCGCGACTCCCACCAGGTCGCGGAGCACTTGCAGCGCAAGGGATACCGGATCGTTCCGGTGAACCCGAAGGAGAGTGAGGTGCTGGGGGAAAAGGCCTACCCATCGCTGCTGGAGGTGCCCCGAAAGGTGCGGATCGACGTGGTCGACGTGTTCCGGAAGGCGGAGGACACCCCGCCCGTAGCGGAACAGGCCGTCTTGATCGGCGCGAAGGTCCTATGGCTCCAAGACAACATCGTGAGCGATGAGGCCAGGCGCATCGCGGAGAGGGGCGGCCTCACCGTCGTCATGGGTGTGTGCATCCGTCGGACGAGCAAGCGGCTGGAAGGAGAGGAATGACCGTGCAGAAGTGGGAGTATTTCGTCGCGCCCCTGCTCGAGCACAACCCGGGGGAGATCCTGAACACCTTCGGCGACGACGGCTGGGAGCTGGTGTCGGTGCTTCAGATCGTCAACCCGGCGGGTGGGCAGTCCCTGGTGGCCTACTTCAAGCGCCCCCAGGCCTAACGCTTGTCGCCGCCGGATGGAGCTTTCGGTCCGGGCGAGAGGCACCGACGAGACGTAGTAGGGGAGGATGCCCTCCGCCACCAGGTCGACCTGCTTCACGTCAAGGACCACGGGCGCAGGTGCAGGACCTCGATGCCCGAGGGCTCGTAGGCTCGCCCGTCCTGGAGCACCTTGTCGGCCGGCCCATGGTGGATCAGCTCCTCGGCCGGCCGCCACGGGCGCCCGTGGTAGCGGAGGAGGGACATCGTGCCTGCTCCAGCACCTTCTTCGGGTCGTCGCCGCCGGGCGACGCCGAACGACCTCCTTCGGCGCGACGAGCGCCCGAATCACGCGAGCGCCTGTTCCAGATCGGCGACCAGGTCGTCCGGGTGCTCGATGCCCACGGACAGGCGGACCAGGGTGTCGGGGACCGCAAGGGGCGAGCCGGCCACGCTGGCGTGGGTCATAGGCGCCGGCACCACGATCAGCGACTCCACGCCGCCCAGCGACTCGGCAAGGAAGAACAGGTTCGTTCGTTGGGCCAGCCGGACCGCCTCCTCCTTGGAGCCGACCTCGAACGACACCATCCCGCCGAAGTCCCTCATCTGGCGCGCGGCGACCTCGAACCCCGGGTGGCCGGGGATCCCCGGGAAGTGCACCCGCGTCACCTTCGCGTGTTGCGACAGGTACTGGGCGACCCGCTTCGCCCCGCGGCAGTGCGCCTCCATCCGCACGGCCAGGGTCTTCACGCCACGAAGTGCCAGGTAGGAGTCCATGGGGCCCGGCACAGCGCCCACCGCGTTCTGGAGGAAGGCCAGCCGCTCGGCGAGCGCGTCGTCGTTCAGGACCACGGCCCCACCCACCAGGTCGGAGTGCCCACCCAGATACTTCGTCACCGAGTGAACGACGACGTCCGCACCCAGCTCCAGCGGCCGCTGGAGGTACGGCGTGGCGAACGTGTTGTCGACGACGCACATCGCGCCGGCGTCGTGCGCGATCTCCGACGCGGCGGCGATGTCGATCACCTTGAGGAGCGGGTTCGTGGGCGACTCGACCCACACAACCTTCGTCACGTCCCGAACCGCGTTCCGTAGCGCATCGACCTCGGTCATGTCCACGGTGTCGAACACCACGCCCCAATCATCCAGCACCCTGGCGAGCAGCCGGTAGGTCCCGCCGTAGACGTCGTCTGCCAGGAGCACGTGGTCGCCCGGTCGGAGGGTGAGGAGCAATGTGGCCTCGGCGGCCATGCCCGAGGCGAAGCAGAGCCCGTGCCTCCCTCCCTCGAGCGAGGCGAGCACGGTCTGGAGGGCCTCGCGCGTGGGGTTGCCGGTCCGGGCGTAGTCGTACCGCTTCGGCTTGCCCACTTCCGGCTGCGCGTACGTGGACGTCTGGTAGATGGGGACGTTCACCGCGCCGAACGCCGGCTCGGGCTCCTGCCCGGCATGGACGGCCCTGGTCTCGAACCTCATCGCATCTCCGGAGGAACCTCCCATCCTCGCCTCCTGAGCTCATCGACGGCATCCTGGCCCGAGCGGGCCAGGGACCACAGCACCGACTTCCGCTTCGAATCGTGGCCCGGCGCGAACTCTCTCGAGGTCGAGGCCACGCAATCGGGATGGCCGCAGCGGCATCGGGCCAAGCCGCGGAAGACCAGTTGGTCGGAATGTCGAGATCGCTCGGACTGCCGGCATCGCGGGAACGGCGGCGGGGGAAGGGTTGCCGAGGGTAGGACGATCACGCCCTCCGCCGGGTCGCCAGGCGCGAAGCACCTCCCGCGGAGCGCGTACAGGCCGGTGAGCGCCGCAAGGGCCGCATCCACCTGATCGGTCGAAGGGAGGTCATCGGTCTCCACCCCTTGGTCCCGGAGCACGCCCCGTCGCCACTCGCGCTTGGCCCGGCCGCGTGTCACGCCCCGGGGCGGCAGGCATCCGGCGAGGACGACGGCGCTCGCATGTGGGAACACCTCGATGGCCGTTCCGGCGACCGGGCCGCTCCCGTAGCGCTCGAATCCTTCCCGAGCCGCTGCCTCGAACACCTCGAAGCCGGCGCGCATCCAATCGTAGAAGATGCTGCTGGCTTTCTTGGTGTCCGAAGGCGTCCCGAACGACTGGATGCCGAACCGGCGGATCTCCCGTTCGGTCAGCCGCGACCCACCCGGACTTCGTCCCCAGGCGGGCGGGGAGTCGATGGCCACGACGTCCGGACGGACCTGCCTGATGAGATCCGCGATCTCCTCCAGACCTGCGTGACGCCGGGCGTCCGACGGCACCAAGGACTCGTCCAGCAGGACGGCGTCGAGACCCTTGCGCTTCGCGCCGACATCGATGCCAAGCGAGCGCACGCCGTCCGCTTCGTCCCTACGGCGTCCGCTGCCGGTGGGCAAGGAACTCCAGCAGGTCGCTCCGGGTGAGGACCCCGAGGGCCTGGCCGGCCTTGGCCACCAGCACCGCCGGCTCCCGCTGGAGCTCGCCGAAGGCCACCTCGATGGGCTCGTCGAACTCGACCATGGGGATCGGCGGGCCCATCACCTCGGCAACGTCGGCCTGAAGGGCATCGGGGTCTCGGAAGATCCGGTCCAGGAGCGCCCGCTCCTGGATCGAGCCGACGAACTGGGTCACGTCCATCGACGGCTCCCGCACCACCGGGGCCTGCGAGATCCCGTACTCCTGGAGGACGTCGATGGCCTGGCGCACCTTGTCGTGGGCGTTGACGGTGACGAGCGG
>JBOGVI010000362.1:0-2287 GCA_050692695.1 Actinomycetota bacterium | reverse complement strand
GTGGGGCACCTCGGCCAGCAGCTCGCGGAGGTCCGCGTACACGTCGAAGATCAGCGCGTTGAGGCGCTCCGGCCGGTCGAATGTGAGCGTGGCCACGGCGTCCTCGACCTCGAACCGGAAGTGCTTCCAGTCCTCGGTGAAGGGGACCGAACCGCGGAACGGGCTCATGCGAAGGATCGGAAGCCGGTCAGGGCCTCGCCCAGGATCAGCGTGTGGATCTCGCTGGTGCCCTCGTACGTGAGCACCGACTCGAGGTTGTTCATGTGGCGGATCACCGGGTACTCGAGCGTGATCCCGCTCGCGCCGAGGATCGACCGCGCCTCCCGGGCGATCTCCAGGGCCTCGCGCACGTTGTTCAGCTTGCCCATCGAGACGTGCTCCGGGCGGACTCGGCCCTCGTCCTTCATCCGCCCAAGGTGCAGCGCGAGGAGCGTGCCCTTGTTGAGCTCGACGGCCATGTCGGCCAGCTTCTCCTGCGTGAGCTGGAACCCGGCGATGGGCTTGCCCCACTGCACGCGAGCCTTCGCGTACTCGAGCGCGCTCTCGAAGCACGCGCGGGCCGCACCCATCGACCCCCACACGATCCCGAACCGGGCTTCGGTCAGGCACGAAAGGGGACCCTTCATGCCGACCACCCCCGGGAGGACCGCATTCTCGGGCAGCCGGACCTCGTCCAGGACCAGCTCGGACGTGACGGAGGCCCGGAGCGAGAGCTTCCTTTGGATGTCCTTGGCGGAGAAACCCGCCGTGTCGGTGGGGACCAGGAACCCCCGGACGCCTTCCTCTGTCCGTGCCCACACCACGGCGAGGTCGGCGATGCCGCCGTTCGTGATCCACGTCTTCGTGCCGGCCAGGACCCAGTCGGCGCCGTCCCGCCTCGCGTGCGCGCGGATGCGCCCGGGGTCGCTGCCGAAGTCCGGCTCGGTCAGGCCGAAGCACCCGATGACCTCGCCCCGGGCCAGGGCCGGAAGGTACCGCTGCTTCTGCTCCTCGCTCCCGTACTTCCAGATGGGGAACATGCACAGCGAGCCCTGGACCGACACGAAGGAACGGAACCCACTGTCCCCGGCCTCGAGCTCCAGGCAGGCCAGGCCGTAGGAGACGGCGTTCGCCCCGGCGCACTCGTAGCCCGTGAGGTGCATCCCGAGCAGGCCAAGCTCGGCAAGGCCCTTGGCCACGTCGCGGGGGAACTCCCCGGCCTCGAACCACTCGGCGATGCCCGGAAGGATCTGGTCCCGCACGAACTCCCGGACCGCGTCCCGGATCGCACGTTCCTCGTCGGTGAGCAGGTGGTCGATCTCGAGGAAGTCGAGGGGGTCGATCTCGGGCCCGGCCATGGCGGTGCCTAGCGTATCGCCTCAGGGACGACCGGCGGCCAAGACGACCAGCATGAACAGAACGAAGATGACTCCCAGCGCCACCAGCACTAGCGTGAGGCGCCGCTCTGATCGCTGTCGATCGAAGCCCTGGTTCTCGTCGTCCGTCATCTCGCCTCTCCCGCGCGTTCCTTTCCCTTGAAGAACCCCGGGTGCTCATCGCGCCCGAACAGCAGGTGGACCGTGAAGAACGCCGCGACGAGGACGCCGGCCCCCGACACGGCGAGAAGAACGTGGGGCAGGATCGGCTCCTCGCTGCCGTGTACGTGTTCCCACGCGTTCCACATGTGGGCGAGTGCGTTGACGGTACTGGCGGCCACGATGTAGGCGAACCCGGCCCTGCTCTTGGCGTTGCGGCTCCTGGCCCCACCGAGGCCTGCCGCCATCGTCAGCGCCACCGCCACCCAGGTGAGCCAGTGGGCCTCCAGCACATCCGGGGCGGTCCTGAACGCCCCATGCCGCGCATGCCAGGCCAGATCCACCATCTGGCCGACGACACCAAGCCCAACGCCACCCCAGACGGTCCAGAGCCAACGTCTCGCGGTCGCCACATGCCGGCGGTCCGATGCGGGCAACCCGGGCGGCTGCTGTGCGGCTATCCGGTTCATCGCAGACCCCAGGTCGTTCACGTTCGGCGACTATCACGTGGGCTGCAGGCACTGTCAAGAAATCGAACGGCGGCCCGCCGGCCTGTCGATACCGCCCGTCACCATTCGTCGTTAGGGTGGGAGGCGGCGGAGGAGCCGCCCGGACCGGAAGGGGGACGGCATGCGGTACATGCTTTTGATCTACGGGGCAGAGGCCGAGTGGCAGAACGCCACGCCGGAGCAGCAGGCGGCCGAGATGCAGAAGTGGGATGACTACACGAAGTGGCTCACCGACAAGGGTTGGATGCGCGGGGGCGAGGCGCT
>JBOGVI010000361.1:0-3565 GCA_050692695.1 Actinomycetota bacterium | reverse complement strand
GTGCAGACGACTGTTGTAGCGCAGGGTGATGCGGCCGTTGCGATCGACGCGGTCTCGGCGCACCCGGCAGTGGGCGGGAACGATCAACCCAGGACGGGAAGGGGTCGCCTTGGGCCGGGCCTCGAAGCCAACAGCGGGAGTACGACGGTGAAGAGCCCGGTGGGGACGGCGGGTGTTGTAGTAGTCGCGGAACCAGTCGAGCTGGGCTTGGAGCTCGCCGATCCCCTCGGCACCCGGGTGCTTGGCGAGGAAGCGCTTCTCGGTCTGATGGAACCGCTCCACCTTGCCGCAGGTCTGGGGATGGTACGGGGTGGAGCGCCGGTGGGAGACGCCGAGCCCGTCGAACTCGATCTCCAGGGCGCACCGGCCCCCGCCCCGGGGAGCCCCGGTGAACACCGCGGCGTTGTCGGTGAGGACCGATGCCGGAACCCCGTGCCTGGCGGCGCCTTCGTGGAAGCTCGCTACGATGTCGCCGCCCTTCGTCGTGAGCCTCGCATCCGAGGCCACTGCGAGCCGAGAGTGGTCATCGATGATGTTGAGCATCTCCACGCCCCTGCCGTCCGCAAGGGCCCAGTGGGTGATGTCGGCCAGCCAGCGCTCGTTGGGCTGGTCCGCCTCGAACCGGACGAACGAGCTCCGTGGTCGTTTTCCGCGGCTGGGGGGTGACGAAGCCCCGGCGGGTGAGGACTCGCCAGATCGTGGAGGGAGCCGGAGCGCCGCCGTGGCGCTCGGTCAGATGGAAGGCGATGGTGTGCGCGCCGGCGTCGAGCCCCTGCTCCGCCAGGGCCTTGCGGAGCTCGACGATCTCGTCCTCGAGCTCAGGAGGCGTACCGCGGGGGCTGCGGTGAGGCCGCCGGGATCGTGGCTCTAGCCCAGCCTCACCTTCTGCATCGAAGCGTCTGATGAGCTCGTGGACCCACTGTCGCGAGATGCGGTAGTCCCGGGCCACCTCCGCCTTCGATCGGCCCTCGACCTTGACCGCCGCCACCACGAGCCGCCCCAACGACATCGCACACCCCCTCGATCTGAGGTGTAAACGATGTCCCGAGACACCTGTCGCTTATGTCTTGAAACCAGACACTGCCTCCGACACCAGCAACCCTCCGCCCCCGTGAGCCCACCTCATCGAGCGTCACGTTCAGGCGCGTCGCGTCTGGCCGGCCCGCGTTCTCGCCGTCGACGGCGAGACCCCTCTCGGCCCACCAGAGGGCATGCTCCAACTCCGTGGTCTTCGCCAGACGGATGCACCCACAGGGGTCTTGACATCAGATACCTACGGTATGAAGATACCGACGGTATGAAGATGAAGCGCCGCCTCAACCGGGAGGAGAGTAAGTCCCTGACCAGGCGTCGGATCCTGGCTGCGGCCCGGCGGCTCTTCCTCCGCCAGGGCTTCCATGGCACCTCCTTGGAGCAGATCGCCGAGGAGGCTGGGTTCACGAAGGGTGCGGTCTTCTCGAACTTCGACAGCAAGGCGGACCTGTTCCTCGCGCTCCTCGACCTGCGTTTCGCTGAGCGAGTCGAGAAACTGGATCGCGCCGCTGCCCGACGGAGGTCGACCCTCGAGGGCGAGATTCGACGGGCAGCCCGTGCGTGGATGGAGACCTCGCACCGGCCGGCCGACTGGTCGCTCCTCGTGACCGAATTCTGGGCATATGCGAGCCGTCACCCGGATCTCCGGCGGGAGCTTGCCCTCCGCCACGAGCGAGTCCTCAACTCCCTGGCGGAGAGGATCGAGGCCACGGTCGCAGCGCTGGGCCTCCAGCTCGTGCTGCCCGCACGAGAGATGGCCAAAGCGGCGTGGGCGACGGCGCAGGGCGTGGTGCTCGAGCAGCTCGTCGTGGCAGACACCGCCTCCGACGAGCTCGTCCAGGCCATGTGGGAAGCGCTCTTCAAGAGTTTCACGGTCGTCGACGTCCCCGGGAAGGAGGAGGCGCGATGAGAAGTCTCTACACGGTCAAGCGGCTGGGGGACGCCGGCCGCGCGCTCCGGATCGCCCGAGCCCTCCAGGCTCGAGAGCACTGGACCCGGACCGAGCTTGTCGTCTACCAACGAGTGCGCCTCGCCGCCCTCGTGCGGTATGCCGTCGCAAACTCGCCCTTCTACCGGGAGCTCCTCGGTCCGAACCTGCCCGAAGGCGAGCTCGTCCCTCAGGAGCTGCCGGTCCTGACGAAGGCGGCGATGATGGAGAACTTCGACCGCCTCGTCACCGATCGACGGCTGACCCTGCCCGACCTCGAGCGACACGTCGACGGACTTACGCGCGACGACTACTACCGAGGCCGCTACCGCGTCCTGGTGACCAGTGGCACGTCCGGCCTGCGGGGACTCTTCGTCTTCGAGCGAAGGGCGTGGAGCACGGTCATGGCCTCCGTCCTGCGGTACGCGTCCCTGATGGGGGTCTCGCCCAGACTCCCTCACCGGCTTCGGTGGGCGGCCATCGGGGCGCCAAGCCCCCTGCATATGAGCAACCGCTGCGCATCAAGCGCAGACGTTGGCCTGTACCGGCTACTGCGCCTCGAGGCGACCAGGCCCATCGAGGATCTGGTCGACCATCTGAACGTGTTCCAGCCGGACATCCTGCAGGCCTATCCGTCGATCGGGGCGCTGCTGGCGATCGAGCAGCAGGAAGGGCGCCTGCGGATCCGCCCCCGGGTCGTCTCCACGACCGGTGAGATGCGAACCTCGGACATGCATCGGCGGATCCATGAGGCTTGGGGCGTCCCACCCTTCGACCTGTACGGGATGACCGAGGTGGGGATGATCGGATCGGACTGTCCCGAGCACCGGGGGTTCCATCTGAACGAGGACCTCGCGATCTTCGAGGCCGTCGACGAGTCGAACCGCCCCGTGCCCCCCGGGTCTCCGGGCCACAAGGTGCTGGTGACGAACCTCTTCAACTACGCGCAACCGCTGATCCGGTACGAGGTCTCCGACATGCTGACGATTTCGGCCGAACCGTGCCCTTGCGGGCGGTCTCTCGCCCTCGTGAGTGAGATCGAGGGGAAGAACGACGACATGCTCCATCTTCGGGGGCCGGACGGCCGGGACGTCCCCATCCATCCCATCCACGTACGCAGTCCGCTCGCCGCGCGCCGCGACGTGCGCCAATACCAGGTCGTCCACGACGAGCAGGGCCTCCACGTGCTGGTGGTGTTGGCGGCGGGATGCTCGGCTGAGGAATGCAGGGCCGGCGTGGCCCAGAGCCTCGGCAAGACACTGGCCAAGCTGCGGGTCCAGGCGCCACCGATCGACGTCCGCGTGGTCGCCACGATCCCTCGCGAAGGAGGTCAGGCGGCGAAGTTCAAGCTCATCAGGTCACTCGTGGGCCACGGCCCGACCGGCGACGCCGGCACGACGGCGGCCTCGAGTCTGGGAGGCGCAAGATGAGCGTCGCCACCGGGATTGCCGAACCGCAGGTAGCCGGATCGACGGTGGGGCATGGGTACCATCGCTCGAGCGAGGAGCCCGACACCGGATTCCCCGCACCGATGCTCACCGACCCCCTCAGGGGGCCGAAGGGTCACCTTCTGACGGGGAACCTGCCCGAGCTCCGCGTTGACCG
>JBOGVI010000360.1:0-3093 GCA_050692695.1 Actinomycetota bacterium | reverse complement strand
GCTCGGGGATGAGCTCACGGGCCACCCGCTCGAAGACGTCGTCTTCATGGGTGGCCTGCGGACGCCAGTGACCGGGCCAGTACAGGACGAACTCGTCGACCCCCACATCGCGGAAACGCTGGACCATGTCGGTGAAGTACGCCGTGGACTCCCATGGGGTAAGTGGCGGGAAGCAGACGAGCGACCGCCGGATCGAACGCGGATCCCTGCCGATCTGGGCGCAAAGCTGGGTAAGCTCCCTGCTCCGTCTCGCCGTCACGGCGAGGAACTCATCCTCGGTCTGGACGCCGTACCCGCCCCAGGAGCTCCATACGTCTGCGCTCTCGGCCGCGATGCGCAGCATCTTCGGACCGTGAGCGGCGATCGCGATGGGCGGTCTGGGGTCCTGGACGGCTCTGGGCAGCATCTCGGCTTCGCGGCAGTTGAAGAATCGTCCCTGGAAGGTGGTGACCGCGTTGGCGAACAGCTGCGTCGTCAGCTGAACGAACTCGCGGAACCTCTCGACGCCTTCGGCGGGGGTCCAAGAGGCGCCCACCGCCGCCGCCCCGGCCGAGGGGTCTCCCACGCCGAGCGCCACCTCGAGGCGGCCGCCCGAGAGGTGATCCACGGTGATCGCTGCCTTCACCAGCGTCACCGGATGCCGGAAGTACTGCGAGGTGACGAGGGTCCCGACGCGGATCGTCGAGGTCGCGAGGGCCATCGCCGTGAGGGTCGAAGGGCCATCGAGGATCGGCGTGCGCGGATGATCCGGTTCGACGACCGTGTCGCAGTTCCACATCACGTCGAACCCGAGTTCTTCGGCGCGCCGCCAGCGGTCGCGAAGGTCATCGAGCGGTACGGACTGGTACTGATAGGCACAGAAGCGCAATGGCGGCAATCTGACCCTCTACGTTCCGGCGGACCTTCGCACGAGCGACATCGGTAGCTACCAGCGCTCTCGGTGCACCACGTCGTCGAACGCCCGTCGGTTGGGCCGGCGGACGGGAGTCAATGGTCGATCACCGGGGTGGCCCAGCGCGACGAGGATGGCCACCTCCCGATCGTCGGGGAGCGCGAGGATCCGGCGGGCGAGTGCCTGGTCGCCGACCGAGGCGTGCCCGCTGCCGATGCCGAGGTCCGCGGCGGCGAGCATGATCGACATCGTGGCCTGCCCGATGTCGTACTGGAACGTGTCCCGCTCGTCCCGGTCGTCTGAGACCGGAGTGACGAGGGCGATCGTGGCGGCCGAGGTCGCGACGTGCGCGGCGTAGCGCCAGATGCTCGACAGCTCGCGGAGGCGATCCCGTTCCGTCACCACGACGAAGTCCCACGCCTGCTGGTTCACGGACGATGGCGTTCTCCGCGCCGCCTCGAGGATACGATCGAGGTCAACCTCTGGGATGAGGCGCTCGGAGTATCTCCGCACGTTCCGGCGAGCCCGGATCGCGTCCCACGTCTCCACGCCGAAGAAGATAGGCGCTCCCGGCTACCGCCGCGAATGAGCGGGATCGCTCAGCTCAGGCGGGCGGCCCGCAGCGCGAGGTAGCGCTGCTCGGGAACGCTCGCGGTCATCCTGGCCGCCTTCCGGTACGACTCGCGCGCCTCGTCCGGGTCCCCGGCGAGCTCGAGCAAATGCCCCCGCACCGCCTGGAGGCGGTGGGTGTGGGCCATGCGCTCGTCCGCATCGAGCGTTCCGAGCAGGGCCAGGCCGGCTCGCGGCCCGTGGACCATGGCGACCGCGACTGCGCGGTTCAGCGTGACGACGGGCCCCGGCGAAACCTGTTCCAGCACCTCGTACAGGGCCAGGATCTGCGGCCAGTCCGTTTCCTCGGCGCTCGGCGCCTCGTCGTGCACCGCGGCGATCGCCGCCTGGAGCTGGTACGGGCCGATGGGCCCCGTTCCGAGCGTCCGGCTGACGAGTGCCAGGCCCTCCTCGATCTGGCCCTTGTCCCAGAGCTCATGTCGCTGTTCGGCGAGCGGGACGGGGAAGCCGGCGGCGTCCGTCCGGGCGGCCCGCCGGGCATCGGTCAGCAGCATGAGCGCGAGCAAACCGGCGACCTCGCCCTCGACTGGCATGAGCCGGTGGAGCATACGCGCTAGCCGGATGGCCTCGGTGGTGAGGTCGGCCCGGAGGAGGGAAGGACCCGAGCTCGTCACATAGCCCTCGTTGAAGATCAGGTAGAGCACCTGGAGCACGACCCGGAGGCGCTGGGCGAACTCCTGCTGGGGCGGCAGCTCGAACCGGCTGCCCGAGCTCCGGATGGTCTGCTTCGCCCGGCTGATCCGCTGGGCCATCGTGGCTTCGGGAACCAGGAAGGCGTTCGCGATCTCCGTCGTCGTCAGCCCGCCGACAGCACGCAGCGTGAGGGCCAGCTGCGACGACGGGGACAGCGAGGGATGGCAGCACAGGAAGAGCAGTGCGAGGGCGTCGTCCCGATCGGACGGCTCGCCCGGGCCGCGCACGTCGAGGGTGGAGGCGATCTCCTCTCGGCGCCGGCGAGCGCTCTCGCTCCGCCATCCGTCGACCAGCCGCCGGTTCGCCACGGTCGTGAGCCACGAGCGCGGGCTCTCGGGGACGCCGTCCTTACCCCATTGCTGCGACGCGGCGACCAGCGCCTCCTGCACGGCATCCTCAGCGGCGTCGAACTGCCCGTACCGCCGGACGAGCGTGCCGAGGACCTGCGGCGCGAGTTCGCGCAGCAGATCCTCGGTGCTCGCCGCGGTGGTCACAGCTCGGGGTCGGGAGCGCTCAGCACCTCGCGCACCTCGATGGGCTGGCGGATCGGCACGCCGTTCGGGCCCGGCGACGCCGATGACTGCGCCGCGATCTCGAGCGCCCGCTCGAGCGTCTCGACGTCGACGAGCCGGTAGCCGGCGAGCAGCTCTTTGGACTCGGGGAACGGGCCGTCGGTGATCACCGGAGCGCTGGCGCCGTCGGAGACCACGAACTTCGCCTGCTCGGGCCCAGCCAGTCCTTGGGCGTCGACCAACTCACCCCGCTCGGTGAGCTCCTGGTTCAACACCTGCTGGAACTCGATGTGGGCCTGGACGTCCTCAGGGGCCCACTCCGTCATCGGCGCGCAGCTCGATTATAAATCTCCGTAGTTCTGCAAG
>JBOGVI010000359.1:0-2498 GCA_050692695.1 Actinomycetota bacterium | reverse complement strand
CGATCCAGATGTTCGTGATGGCCGCCGACATCCGCGAGTCCACGACGCTGATGAAGGAAGCGATCCGGTTCGAACGGTTCGCGCTCGTGATGGACAAGTTCGTCAGCGCGGTGCGGCGCGGCATCCGTGGATCGGGCGGGTGGTTCGACAAGTTCACGGGGGATGGGTTCCTCGCCTTTTGGATCGTGCAGTCCGGACCGCCGGATGAGTACGAGAAACGGTTCGTCCAGACGGCAGGCGACCTCGTGCACACGGCCCGCAGCCTGGTCGACCTGTTCCACCGGCGCGTCCTCGAGGACTTCCGGAGCAACTCGAGGAACCTGTCGGCCAGCGTGGGGCTCTCGATCGGGCTGGACGCGGGGCCCGGGCACCTCGTCAAGATCGCCGATGAGCTGACGGTCGTCGGCCCGCCGGTGGTCGGCGCGGTCCGAATGGTGACGGCCGCGCCGCTGCCGCACGAGATCGTCGCCAATGTCTACCTCGGCGAACGCCTACGCGACGAACAGGACGGGGCATACGAGGCGCTCGGCGTGACCGTCACGCGCGAGTTCCGCCCGACCAAGGAGTATCCGAGGGGTCAGGAGGTCTACTCGTTGACCTTCGACGGTGACCGCTCGAGCGTCGTAACGGATGGCGAGGGATCGTCAGCGGAGGACGCCGGGTCTTGAGGCCAGAAGATCGACAGGCCGGGCCTCCAGGGCCCGGCCTGTCCGATCTATCGCCTCGCGGGCCCTTCTGCCCTCTGTCGAGGTTCGTCCGGTGGACCAACCGGAGCCACGCAAGGTCGGTGAGCTGGTTGGATTCTGCCGGTCTCCCGGCGCACGGGCGGGGCGGTCCGCCCCGGCCCGCGAGGGACGGCTCAGCAGCCAGTCACCTCGGGGGTCTCGAGCTGTTTATGCAAAGTCGGACCACCTCCTTTCTCCCGTGCTGCCATCGTGCGACAGAACGGGCCGGAAGGCAACCAGGCGCGCTGGATCTGCGGTTATGTCGATGCGGACGACCTTGCCCTGCTTGATGTCGAATCGCCATACGACCTTCGGCTTGCCGCCCGGACTCCACACCCTAGGTGACCCAGCAGGGGCGGAACCTGTCCTTCGACCTCACCGGCGGCGGAAGCTTCCGGTTCCTGATCAGGGACCGGGACTCAAAAATACGGCTCCAGCTTCGACGCGGTGTTCGCAAGCGACGGCACCCAGGTCATCCTCACCCCGATCCGGGCTCCGCGGGCGAACGCCTTCGCCGAACGATGGGTGAGGACCGTGCGGGCCGAGTGCCTCGACTGGACGCTCGTGCTGGGCCCCCGACATCTGGAGCGGATCCTTCGAATCTACGTCGCCCACTACAACGTGAAGCGGCCCCACCGCGGTCTCGATCTCCGGACGCCGGACCCGCGGTCGTATCCGGCCGACGAGCCCCCCGATCGCCTGCGTGTCCAGAGGCGGGATGTGCTGGGCGGGCTCATCCATGAGTACGAACTTGCTGCATGAAGCACGAATCGGGGGTTTCTGTGCCCTTCAGCCTGTAGAGGGAGCGTTCGTTCCCCATCTTGAGGGATCTACTTCATGACGGTAAGATGGGCCCATGGGACGCAAGAAGACAACCGTCTACGTTGACGAGGAGCTGCTCCGTGCGGCGCGCATCGAGGCCGCGCGATCGGGCAGGTCCGACTCTGATGTGTTTGAGGAGGCTCTTCGCAGGCTCCTCCGCCTGGACGTGGCTGACCGTGTATGGGCGCGGAACGCGGCCCAGCCTCTCGACCCCGATGACGCGCTCGCCCTTGCCTATGCTGAGCTGGAGGCCGTGCGACGCGGACAGCGCCGCCGACCAGCATCGTAGATGCGCTGCGTCGTCGATCCGGGTGTGCTCGTCGCGGGGATCATCACACCCATGGGACCGCCAGCCGAGATCGTCCGACGCGCACAGACCGGTGCGATCGAGATCGTGGTGAGCCCTCACCTGCTGGGCGAGCTCGCGTCGGTCTTGGCAAGACGCAAGCTCCGTCGGTACGTCACGGCGGAAGAAGCGAGCGAGTACGTCGAAGGGTTGGCGCGGATCGGGATCTCCGTCGCCGACCCTCCTCGTAAGGGACTGATCACCCGCGATCCCAACGACGACTACCTGGTGGCACTCGCCCGAATCAGCGGCGCAGACGCGTTGGTTTCTGGCGATCGTGATCTGCGTGAGGCCGACATCGAGGTTCAGGTCCTGACGCCGAGAGAGCTCATCGACAGGCTCGGCTCGGCTTCAAGCTGATCATCGCACTCCTTCCGAGGGTCCGGTCAGTTCCTGGGTGGCGGCCCCGTCCGGGCACCATACGCATAAGGAACGTTGTCCGCCGATCGAGATAGTTCGGCGGAGAGAGCCCAGAGCTGACGGGGGAGGAGCGAGAAGCCAAGCCTGTAGGTCGGAGCAAATCCTGGATCTTAGCGCCCTGGTAGCGGAGCGGCTGAATCGGGCTTGCGGCCACAAGGCAACAACCATGAGCGTGATGAGAGCTC
>JBOGVI010000358.1:0-3549 GCA_050692695.1 Actinomycetota bacterium | reverse complement strand
CGGATGCCGCGCCGCACCGCGCTGACGAACTTGTCCATCACGAGCGCGAACCGTTCGAACCGGATCGCTTCCTTCATCAGCGTCGTGGACTCGCGGATGTCGGCGGCCATCACGAACATCTGGATCGGCTCGCCGTCGAGCACCGCGTCCAAGAGCTCGTCCTTGCGGAACCGTTGCTCCCAGTCGGGAGGCGCGTGTGGCTTCAGCAGCCGCGCGACCCGGGTCCGCTCGCGGTCGCGCTGCGCCTCCGGGGACGCACGGTTCGCGGTCACCGACCGAACAGCCGCGTGATCCAGGCGCGCCACCCAGCCGCGGCCGCCTGTTCGTCGACGCCGTCGGCGAACAGGTGGTGACCGACCATCACGGTGCCCTCGTACCCGCGGATGAACCGATAGAGCGCGTCGTCCGTGCGCACGCCGAGGAAGCTCGGGGAGACGTGGTCGACCACGCCGTCGATCGGGGGGAGCCCTTCGGGCGTGAGCCGCACGTGGTCGCCGTCGGTCACGTCATCGCTCAACCCGAGCCCACGCCGGAAGATGTCCATCGCGTGCTCCTTGTCGCCCGCAACGTTCGGCCCGATGGCATCGACGGGCTTCCCAAAGCGGCCGGAGAAGTACGTGACGTACTCGACGAGCTTCTGGAAGTACATCGGGTCGCCTTCGCTCATGCCCTCGTACTCGGCTTCCCAGTCGTCGCCGAGCATGCCGCTGTGGACGTAGCGCATGGCCGTCTGCCCACCTTCGCGCTGGTCGACCCGGTAGTCGAACTGGTGGTACGCCCCGTCCGGGCCCGGCGTTCCCTTGGTGACGAGCCGCGTCGGCGGATCCCAGGTCGTCACCGTGGTCGTCTCGGTGAAGTCGCCGATGTCGAACCTCACCGTGCCGCCTTCCCGTGGCTCGATCTCGTTCCGGCCCAGGAACCAGGAGTTCAGCCCGGGGCCGGTGGCGATCGCCTCCCACACCTGCTCGGGCGTGGCGTCGACCACGGCGTCCTGCGCGATCTCGAACGGATGACCCATCGACACATCCCTCCGGCACGCAATGATAGCCCCGGCCTGGCACGTCGCCCTGCCCGGGCGCCGGACCGAACCAGGTTGGAGGTCACCGATGAGTTCCGCGCCCGCGCCACGTCTAACGCTGCGGCAGATCCGACGCGTGACGGGAGGGGTGGCAGACCCATGAGGAAGCTGGTCGTGATCGAGTTCCTGTCCCTGGACGGCGTGATGCAGGCACCGGGGGCTCCCGACGAGGACACCGAAGGCGGCTTCCAGCACGGTGGTTGGCAGAGGCCCTATTTGACGACGTTCTCGGAGCCTACGCCGCGGAGGGGATGGCTCAGACGGACGCCTACCTGTTCGGAAGGAAGACCTACGAGACCATGGCCGGCTACTGGCCGACCGCGCCGGCCGACGACCCATACGCTGGGCATCTGAACAGCGCAGCGAAGTACGTCGCCTCGAGGACGCTGCAAGACGCGGAGTGGCAGAACTCGACGCTGATCGAAGGCGATGTTGCCGAGGAGGTCGCCAAGCTCAAGGAGCTGCCCGGCAAGAACATCGCGGTCCTCGGCAGCGGGGACCTCGTTCAGACGCTCATCGAGAACGACCTGGTCGACGAGTACTCCTTGACGGTGTTCCCCATCGTGCTGGGTAGGGGCAAGCGGCTTGTTCCGTGACGCAGACCAGACCAGGAGCCTGAGACTCGTCGACTCAAAGACCACCAGCACCGGCGGCGTGATCCTCACCTACCGGCCCGCCTAAGGAGGGAACGCCTCTACGTCAGCTGGGGCGGGAGCGACCTGCCCCGAGGGAGATCCAGCCCGATGTCGACGACGCCTTGGGAGTGGGTGGACACTTCACCCAACCGGGCAGTTGGGACCATGACCCACTCCCCTACGGACCACCGCACGCTGCGAAATGGATTCCACCGCTGCCATCCGCAGATGAGCCATGGGGTCCGGTGCGGCCTAAGGAAGTTCAGGAAACAGGTCTCGCCCAGGGCCCATTCCGGATTCCCCGTCGTGAGCCGCCGAGGCCGAGCAAGTCGAACGAACCCGAAAAAGAGACCTGGTCACGGGCCCGATCCGAGTTTTTGTGCCCTACAGGTTGAAGACCGGAGGGAAGCAGGAGGAGGCAGCAACGGCCCGTGCCAGGGGCCATGCCGGCAGAGGGCTCAGGTACCCCGCCTGGTAGTCCCCGAGGCGCCCCCCTGCAAACCGGATGCCGCCGGAGTCGAGCACCCAGTTCACCCCGAAGGCCATGTCGGTGGCGCAGAAGACGAAACGGGGTCTAGTCGGGAGCTCCGTTAGTACGCCATGCACGAGGTATCGCTCGTACTGATCCGCCAGACCCTCCGCGCCGGTGCTCGAGCGGAACCAGTTCCACGGCAGGAACCGCTTGAGGATCGGCAGCGGATGTTCCTGCTCGTGAAGGCCAGGAAGGGCTCCTCGACGCGCCGCACCCAAATCTCCCGGGATTTCACCAGCTGCGGGCCAGGGCGCAAGGCGCTCGATCAGGTGGGCGGAAAGGATGCTCCCTCCCGAGACCGAGGGAGCGTGTCCACCTGGGATAAGATTCCGAGCTCGTTCAGCCGGCGAAGGGCCCCACGTGGAACAGGGTGCGGCCCGGTACCCGCCCCCGGACAGGCACAGGGCGACGCCGGACCTTCTGGCCGGTGGCCTCGGAGCGTAGGTGTCGACCGCCGGCCTCGGCGTCTGGGGACGCTCCGGCGTCGAGGCCTGGGGGACCACGGGGTCGGTGGCCTCAGGCATCAGCGTCTCCCCAGCCCGCGCGGGGTTCGCAGAGCGAGGTCGCACCGACGAGGGCACCCATCCCAGCCCGGTCCGGCCGCCGGCGCTCCTGTCTGTCCAGACGTCCTCGAGCCGGCCGGGACGGGCGCCCACCCGCGGCCCCGTGGCCCTCAGCCTCGGCCGGACAGGACACGGTCAAGCACCTCCTCGATGCCGGTCGGGAAACCGAGCCCGCGCTGCTCCTCATCCGCGAGGTACACCAGCGCGTGGTCGGGGTGGCCGGGGATCCACGACTGGTATTTCGCCAGCCACAGGCGGAGGTGCGCGTCGAGCTCGTTCAACCGATCGGCCACCACGGCGCGGTCGCCGCCCTTCCGGCCCCGAGTGCGGTGGACGACGTCGTCATCGAGCCACCGCACCATGGCCTCGTTTACCGGGCGGAGCCCGTGCCCGGTGTACGCGCGGATCACGTTGTGCATATCGCTCTCCGAGGCCTCGAAGCCCCGTGGAGACTCACGAACAGCGCTTCGAGCCCCCCGACGGCCCCACCCTGGCCGGGGAGCCGCGAACGAAGCCGTTCGGCCAGCGATCCGGCCAGATCGCGCTGGACCAGGAAGACCGCGCGACTGGTCTTCAAGAGCGCGTGGAGCCTGTGCAGCTGTGAGAGGCGCCGTTCGTTCTCAGCGCGCCAGGCCTTCACGGTGTCGACGATCAGCTTGCCCACATAGCCGAGCGCGGCGACCAGGGCCCCGACCAGGATCCCTATGTAGGCACTCGCGTCGGTTGTGCTGATCACGCTCA
>JBOGVI010000357.1:0-11599 GCA_050692695.1 Actinomycetota bacterium | reverse complement strand
GGGCCGTCGCCTCGGCCGAGCAGATGGGCGAGATCCTCGACCGGATCGCCCAGCACGTGAAGGGCCACCGGACAACCCTCGTGTTCGTGAACACCCGGCGGATGTCAGAGCGCGTCGCCCACCAATTGGGAGAGCGCCTCGGCGAGGACCAGGTGGCCGCCCATCACGGGAGCCTGTCGAAGGACCGCCGACTGCGGGTCGAAGCCCGCCTGAGGGCCGGGGACCTCCGAGCGCTGGTGGCCACGGCGTCCCTGGAGCTCGGGATCGACATCGGGCCGGTGGAGCTCGTCTGCCAGATCGGCTCGCCGCGGAGCTTCGCCACGCTCTTGCAGCGGGTGGGCCGCTCGAACCACACGCGGTTTGGGACTCCTCGTGGCGTGCTGTACCCCACCAGCCGGGACGAGCTCGTGGAGTCCGCGGCGCTCCTCCGCGGGATTCGGGCAGGCCGCCTGGACGCGATCATCCAGCCGGTGGCCCCGCTCGACATCCTGGCCCAGCAGATCGTGGCGGAGTGCGCCGCCGAAGACTGGTCGGAGAACGATCTCTTCGAGTTGGTTGGTCGGGCGGCCCCCTTCATCGGGGTCTCCCGAGAGGACTTCGATGACCTCGTCGAGCTCGTCTCCGAAGGGATCCGCACCGGGAGGGGGCGGCGGGCCGCGTACCTGCATCGCGACCGGATAAACGGGCGCCTCCGGGCCCGCCGCGGGGCCCGCCTGGCCGCCCTGACCTCCGGTGGGGCGATCCCCGAGACGGGCGACTACCGAGTGGTGGCCGAGCCCGACGACACCTTCGTCGGGACCGTGAACGAGGACTGGGCTATCGAGAGCATGGCCGGCGACGTGTTCCTGCTCGGCACTACTTCGTGGCGGATCCGACGGGTGGAGCCGGGGACCGTTCGGGTGGTGGACGCCCAGGGCGCACCGCCCTCGGTGCCGTTCTGGCTGGGCGAGGCCCCCGGTCGGACCGAGGAGCTGTCGGGGGAGGTTTCGGGCGTCCGGATGGAGGTGGGGGAGCGCCTCCTGGCCGGCGACGCCGAGGGCGCCCGCCGCTGGCTGGAGGAGGAGTGCCGGATCGATCAGGCCGCTGCCGACACGATCGTTCGCTACCTCGGGGCCGGGCTGGCCGCGCTGGGGGTGCTTCCCACGAGGGACACGATCGTCCTCGAGCGGTTCTTCGACGAGAGCGGCGGGATGCAGCTCGTGGGGCACGCCCCATTCGGAGCGCGGCTCAATCGGGCGTTCGGTCTCGCCCTTCGGAAGCGGTTCTGTGTCACGTTCGACTTCGAGCTTCAGGCGGCGGCGAGCGACGACGCGATCCTCCTCTCTCTCGGCCCCCAGCACAGCTTCCCGCTGGAGCGCGTCCCCAAGTTCCTCGCGTCGAAGACGGTGGAGGGCGTGGTCCGCCAGGCCGTGCTCACCTCCCCCATGTTCGCCGCCCGCTGGCGGTGGAACCTGAACCGCGCGCTCGCCGTGCTCCGGATGCGGGGCGGCCGGAAGAACCCCGCCCCCATCCAGCGCATGGAGGCCGACGACCTCATGGCTGCGGTCTTCCCCACGCTCGCCGCGTGCCAGGAGAACGTGGCGCCGGGCCCACTGGAGATCCCCGATCATCCTCTGGTTCGGCAGACGCTCGACGACTGCCTGCACGAGGCCATGGACATCGACGGCCTCCGGGAGCTCGTGGCGAGGATCGAGTCCGGCCGCGTCGATGTAGTAGTGCGCGACACCACCGAGCCATCTGTGCTGGCCCACGAGATCCTGAACGGGCGGCCCTTCACCTATCTGGACGACGCCCCGCTCGAGGAGCGCCGCAGCCGGGCCGTCCAGCTCCGCCGGGGCTTGCCCGTGGAGGCGCGTGACCTTGGCCGGCTCGATCCCGACGCCATCGAGCGGGTCCGCCAGGAGGTCCGGCCTGACCCCCGCGACGCCGACGAACTGCACGACCTGCTGATGACGGTGGTCGGGCTTCGCCCGATCCAGGATTGGCGTCCCTGGTTCGACGAGCTGGTCG
Organism: Actinomycetota bacterium; assembly: GCA_050692695.1. Classification (GTDB taxonomy): domain Bacteria; phylum Actinomycetota; class UBA4738; order UBA4738; family HRBIN12; genus AC-69. Next base: position 9,589 of record JBOGVI010000357.1, on the reverse strand, counting down.
AGGAGCACCGGGCCCTGACGGTGTACGGGGCGAGCGCGGAGCTCTGGTGCGCCGTGGAGCGGAGCCCCGCGCTCGAGCTCCTCTTCCCCGGAGCATCGATCAAACCGGACCATCGATCACCGATCGCCGCACCGCCGATCGACCGGGATGCCGCGGCCGCCGAGCTGCTCCGGGGACACCTCGAGTACCGGGGCCCATCCACGGTGCCCGAGCTTGCAGAAGCGACTGGGCTGCCGGGATCGGACGTGGCGATCGCCGTCGCCCGGCTGGAGGGGGAGGGCTTCGCGTTCCGGGGGCATTTCGCTTCGCCGGATGGTCCCGAGGAGTTCTGCGCCCGGCGCCTCCTGGCCCGCATCCATGGCTACACGCAACAGCGGCTCCGGCGCGAGATCGAGCCCGTGACGGCCCAGGACTTCATGCGGTTCCTCCTGCGATGGCAGCACGCGGTGCCGGGGACACGGCGCGAAGGGCGCCTTGGGGTGCTCGCCGTGGTCGAACAGCTCCAGGGGTTCGAGGTGGCGGCCGGGGCCTGGGAGGACGCGGTCTTGCGCTCCCGAGTGGAGAGCTACCGGGGCGAGTGGCTGGACGACCTCTGTCTCTCCGGTGACGTGACTTGGGGGCGGCTCTCGGTACGAAACGACGAGTCGGACGAGGCTCCCCGCCGCAGCGGCATGACGCCGTCGCGGGTGACTCCGATCACCCTGGCGATCCGCGACGACCTCCCGTGGCTACTGCGAGCGGCGCGCGGGGGTCGCACTCCGCCGGAGCCCGGGCCCGGCCGCACGGGCGACGTTCTCGATGCCCTGCGGGGCCACGGCGCGCTCTTCCAGTCCGACCTCACGACGCTCACGCACAGGCTCCCCGGGGAGGTCGGGGAGGGCTTGTGGGAGGCCGTGGCTCGAGGGCTGGTCACGGCCGATGGCTTCGAGGCGGTTCGCTCTCTCCTCTACCGGCGGCCCGTCGCCAGGACACCGAACCGGCACCGGCTCCGAAGGGGGAGCGGAAGGGCCGCGGCCAGATCCGCCGGGCGCTGGTCGCTGCTTCCGGGCGTGGCCGCCACCGAGGACGCCGACGAGCTGGCCGAGGCCGTCGCCGAGCAGCTGTTGGTCCGGTGGGGCGTGGTGTTCCGCGACCTCCTGGTCCGCGAGACGCTCGCGGTGCCGTGGCGCGAGGTGCTGTGGGCGCTGCGACGGATGGAGGCCCGGGGAACGATCCGGGGCGGGCGGTTCGTCAGTGGCTTCTCCGGCGAGCAGCACGCGGCTCCGGAGGCCGTCGATGCGCTCCGGTCCGTGCGGAAGCTGCAGCGGTCGGGCGAGACCATTCGGATATCGGCGGCAGACCCGCTGAACCTCGTCGGGATCGTGCTGCCGGGCCCCCGCGTGACGGCGCTTCCGACGAACTCGCTCACCTACATCGACGGTGCCCCGGCCTCCTCCGAGGCACTCGCCTGATCCGACGAGGGCGCGGCCCGGCCGCGGCATTCGTATCAACGGGATCGCTGGAAGAACTCGCGCACGTCGCCGGTGAGGAGGTCATCTGCTTGCATTCGCGGCAAAGTGGCCGGCATGGGTGAAGCGCGCACAGACCCTCGCTCGCTCATGCTGCAGGCAGGAAGTGTCCAGAAAACTTGACGCGGGACACGGGCGTCGCGACCTAAGAGGTGGGGCTCAGGACCTGACCGCCATCACCGCAAGGACAATCGTCGTGGCTGCAAGGACGCCGGTCGCGATCGCGAGCCACTTCGTGTAGCTGACAAGGCGCTCGGTGGACCTCTCCAGCCGCCTGCTCGAACGGGCTTGCATCTCGGCGGCCGCGTACACGGCCCGAGCATGGAGGGCGGCCACGCGCGATTCCATCGGCTGTGTCGCGCCCTGCGCGAAGCCGCGAATCTCGGCCGCGACCTCCTTCAGCTCATCCCCGAGGCCGGGCGCGATCTCATCCATCCCGTCCATGGTCGGCCACGCTGCCCGGAAGGATGCTCCCGTACCAGCGTCAAGAGGAAGGCTCGCCCGCGCCTGAGATTCCGCCGCAGCGTAGACCGCCCGCGCATGAAGGACGGCTGTCCGTTCGTCGAGGTTGGAGCGCACTTCGCCCGGCGCGGTTCCCTCTGCCGCTGGCGAGACCGCCAGGAGGTCTCCCAAGAGAGTTTCTGCGAACTTGTCGATGGCGTGCTCCACGTCGCTCGCGGTTGCCACGACCGGCTGGACCTCGCGGCTCGTGACCGCCCTGATGTCGTCCAGGGCGTACACGTTGGCGGGGTCAGACATGGCGACGAGCAGCTTGCCGTCGCGTTCGCCGATGGGGATGGCGCGGTATCGTCGGGCCAGCTGACCGGGCAGTAGCGTGGCCGCAACCGGGTCGATCTGGTGGTCGCTGAGGTCGACGAAGTCCAATCCCACCTGCTCGGCCAATGCACGAACCAGGTCCCGCTCCCGGATGTAGCCGAGGTCGATCAGCGTGCGCCCAAGCGACTTGGGCGTGTTCCGGTGCTCCTGGAGGGCGCCGTCCAGCTGCTGCTGCGTGAGGAGCCCCCGCTCCAGGAGCATCTGCCCGAGCTGCTTCGGCTTGCGCTTGGCGGTCACAATGGTCCGTTGGTCTTAGGTCGCCTCATTGTTCTCGTCACTTTCGCGGGCCTCCTGAAGGAGCCTGGAGAACTCCTGGGCGAGCAGCACCCGGTCGATCTCCCCACGCTTCCTGCGTTCGCCAGGCGGGAGCGGGGGCTTCGGAAGGGACTGGGGCGGCCTCGCGCTCCGCAGGCGCCGGTCGTGACCCGAACGGCGCGGCGGCGCTCCCAGACCTTCAGGAAGGCCTCCCGCATCACGTCCTCGGCCTCGCCCCGGTCTCTCGTGATCAGGCAGAGAGCGCCGTGAAGGCCTGGGTGCTCATCATCCACCAGCCCCTCGAACTCCCTCGCGCGTTCGGCGGCTCGCCCATGGAGACCAGGTCGGGCACGGGGCGGAGCGGTTCGTCCATCACCCGTACATGAGCCTCTGGACGACGGAAGTTGATTATGCCGGAGCCCAGGTGACGGTGCGTATCGAGCACGATGAGAAGTCTCGCGGCATCCTCGGATCACCCGCCGACGCTGGGGTCGCCTTCCGATCTCCCCCGCCGCTCCTCCAGTATGTGCACGGGCAGTACCGCGGCCTTCGACTCACGGTTCTTAGACGAAGCGAGCCGTTGAGGAGTTCTCGCTGGTGAGACGTCATATGGTCCGTCTGCACCATCTCCGTCGGCGGACAACGTTTCCCTTGTGGGTAGATGCACCCAGGCAACGCGCGCCGGAGAACTCAGTCGATCTCCCGCTCCATGAAGTCCCAGTGCGACTTGAACTGGTCGGGGATCTCGCTTTCGGGGTAGGCATCGATGTCCACGAAGCCCCGAGAACGATACAGGGCATGTGCCGTCTCCATGAACATCGCGCTATCGAGCCGGATGCGTTCGTACCCCGACGCCCTCGCCTCCGTGACCAGGTGATCGAGCAGCGCACCTCCCAGTCCCGTACCGCGTTGACCTGGCCGGACGAACATGCGCTTGATCTCGGCTGTACCGGGCGACATGCGCCGCAGGCAAGCGATCCCCACGACCTCGTCCCCTTCGACGGCGAGAAGGAGGCGCCCGCCCGGAGGCTGGAACTTCGCGATCGAGGCCAGATCGTCCTCGAGCGCCTTCTCGATCGGAAACCGGAACCCGAACCTCGATTCCAGCTCTCGATTGGCCCAGGTGAGGTACTCCAGCCACAAGGCCTTAACGACCTCCAGGTCCCGAGCCACGTCAGCGTTTCGGATCTCGACCATCTCGACACCTCGTCCAGGCGTGCTTTGAAGACGCACGGCGCCCCCAGCTCCGTCTGATCCGATCTTCCACCAAGACAGCGAGGATGGAAACCGCTCCGCGGGCGGCGAGGCCGTAAGGATCCGCCCGCAGAGCTGCTTCCGCTCGGCAATTCGCCATTCCGGTGGAGAGACCGTCGAGGCCGGTCGAGCGCTTCGTCGATGATGGCATCCGCCTTCGCAGCCTGATCAGGTCAAGAGGACGGCCGGGTCGCGGCCGCGGCATGTTTCCGCAGGTAGAAAGACTGGAGGACCGCCTTTCGGCGGTCCTCCGATCCGTCGCGGGGACGGGATTTGAACCCGTGACCTCTGGGTTATGAGCCCAGCGAGCTACCGGACTGCTCCACCCCGCACGACGATGATAGCCGCGAGCTCCGGATGCGCCAACGGCCGGATCAGGCGGCCAGCGTGCCAACCTGCACGATCGATTCGACGCCAAAGAACGGCACCGCCGCGAGCTCCTCGCCGGTAGCCGGGTCGAGCACCGCCACCCGGTCGTCGAGCGCCGCATACAGCCGCAGGCCGTCGCCGGAGAGTCCGAGCCCGGACACGACCCCACGCAGCGGCCAGCGATGCACGACGTCCAGCGTCGACGTGTCGATGGCGTAGAGGGCCGAGCCGTCCGCGACCGACCCAATGAACATCGTGTCGCCGTCGGCGCTCATCTGAGCCGAGGTTCGGACGCCACCCAGGGATCCGAGCTCCACCGCTTCCGTGCGAAGGATCTCCAGGGTACGCGTGTCCATCACGGCGACGAGTCCCTTGACCGAATCCACGATGTACAGGAGCCTCCCATCCGGAGACGAGGCAATGGCTTGCGCGCTCGCAGGCTGTCCCCAGAGTTCCCTGGGAAGCCCGGCACAGTAGGCCCATCCGCGCCTCAGGTTCAGCACGTGGACGAACGAGACCTCCTCGTCTCCGTAGCTCCACGAACGGACATCCCTCGCGTACGCTCCCGGCTCGTTCGTGTACAGGGTGTAGAGCTGTCGCCCATCGGGAGCGAGCTCCTGCCGGAGCCGGATCCCCGGCATCCGCTCGGGCGGGGTCTTGAACCGGCCGAAGACCTGCCGAACGTCGCCGTCGATCAGGTCAAGGACGGTGACTCGGTAGGCGGCGGGGGCTTCCGCCGGGAGATATTGGATCAGGAACAGTCGCGAGTCCTCGACGGAGAACGCCTCGGGCTCGAAGTTGCCGTCCAGGCGGTAGCGGCGAGATTCACGCGCGCCGGTCGGATCGGCGACCACGATCGTGGTGTGCGAACGCGGAATGGGTGTCCACGCATCCACGCCTTTCGGCAGCGGCTCCATGAGCACGATGGCCCTTCCGGTTCCCGACACCGCGCGGACGTCGAGTTCGCCTCGGACGCGAATGCTCGAGAGGACCCAACCGGTCGCCGCGTCCGTCGTCTCCAGCACCGTGTCCCGGCCGTCGGTCGACGCCGAGTACAGGCGCGACCCGTCCGGACCTGCGACGGCGCCGGTGCCCTCGACCACCACCGTCCCGGTGGCAAGGCTCACTGCAACCGGCCCTTCCTCGGTGCCCAGGAGCAGGATGTCCGAAAGGACGGAGCCCTGGGCCGCACCAGGGGCGGCAGGGTTGGGCCGGATCGTCGGGTCCTGCGTGCACGCGGCGAGCGCGACGACGATCGCCGAGACCAGGATGAACAGCTTCGCCCACATTGTTGCCCCCTTCCGGAGTTCCGGTGCACCGGGCGCCGCTCTTCGGACCTCCTGAAGGGAACTACCTCGTTGGGAGCCGGAAGGTTCCCAGGACGAGCTCGGCAGGGATCGCCAGGAACCGCAGCCGCGCCGCGCCGGTCTGGCTGGGTGACGGTTCGACCGGACAGAGGAGGCGGCGAGGCGGATGCTTCGGTGGTTCGTGGTATCGGCGGTGATCGGGGCGGTGCTCGCCGTCCCGGCCGGGGCGTCCGCCAACGGGGGCGCCTACATCAGCTTCGACAAGACGCACTACCTGCCGGGAGAGACCGCGAGAGGGGAGACGTACGTCTACGTGCCGAAGCGGAAGCGGGGGCTGCTCGAGCGAGGGCCCTTCTATGCGTTCGTGCTGCCGAGAGGGACGTCGATCCGGGAAGGCCGACCGATCCCCGGAAGCGCCATCCGGGTCGGAACCTTCTCCATCGAGAAGGAAAGGCGCGAGGAGTTCGAGCTGCGCGTCTCGTTCACGGTGCCCGACCTCGTCGGCGATTTCTACTCCGTCATGGCGTGTAACGACCCCTGCACGATCTCGGGCTTTAGGGAGCCGCTGACGGGCACGATCTCCGTGGTGCGGACGGTTCGCGAAGGCCAGCTGATCAGCCAGCAGTGGCGGTTGGAGGGCAAGATCGGCGGCCTGCGGCATCAGCTTCGCAAGGCCGAACGCCGAAACGAGGACATGCAGGCGCAGCTGGGCGCAAGCGAGCAGACGCGGTCGAGCCTGGCGAGCCAGGTCGGCCGGCTGAACGAGCAGCTTGCGGATGAGGCGGCCGCGGAACCGGCCACCCGGCCGCTGATCGACTCCTGGGCTGCGATCGTGGTCGCGATGCTCGGATTGGCCGGCGCCCTGGCGATCCGTCGGCTCCGGTCGGCGCGGATCGTGGTGCCCGATACTGTCCAGGAGCTATAGCTCAAGGGGTCGGGGTCGGGGTCGGGGAGGGCGACGCGGCCTCTCCGCGCTGCCCCGAGGCAAGCTCGCTCGCCCGCTGGATGGCGGCCTGCGCCGCCTCGATCTCGCTCTGGTACCTGGCAAGGTCACCCGCCCGGAGCGCCTCCTCGGCTCGGGCGAAGTGGTCGACGGCCTGCTGCAGCAACCTCGTGATCTGCTGGGGGACCGTTCCGCCCGGCGACGGCTCCCCGTCTTCGGGCGGCACGACCGTCACGCCGAAGGAGTCGTTCAGGGCAAGCTGGAGGTTGGTGCCGTAGCCGAGCCTTCCCCCGTTGGCAATGAGCACCCGTTTCAGCTCGGGGATGGCGGTCTCCTGCGAGGACCGCACGTAGACGGGCTGGACGTACAGGAGCCCGTCGGAGATGGGGATGATCAGGAAGTCGCCGAACCTCACGTCGGATCCGCTCTGGCTGAACAGGGTCTGGTCGGCCGAGAACCTCGCGTCCTGCTGCATCCGGGAGAACACCTGGGAGGGGCCGTCGACGTTCTCGCCCGAGGGGAACTCGAAGACGACGATCTCCCCGTAGTCTGCCGGATCCGACTTCGCCGCCATCCACGCCACGATGTTCTGCCGTCCCTCCGGGGTGAACGGCAGGACGAGCACGAAGGTCTCGTCGGCCTCGCCCGGGAGCCGCATGAGCAGGTAGTACGGCCGGAGTGGCACCTCCTGCGTGACTTCGTCTCCGGCGGAGACCGTCGGATCGAACGGGACCGCCCAGAAGTCCTGCTTCTGGTAGAAGACGCCCGGTTCGGTCACGTGGTAGTTGGCGAACTGGAATGCCTGCACCTGGAGCAGGTTCTCCGGGTAGCGAAAGTGCGCGGCAAGCTGCGACGACGCCTGGTCGATCGGGGTGAACAGGTCGGGGAACGCGTTCTCCCACACCTGGATGATGGGATCGGCCGGATCGGCCACGTAATACGTCATCGTGCCGTCGTACGCGTCCACCACCACCTTCACCGAGTTCCGGATGTAGTTCGCGGAGCCGCGGAGGCCGCTGAGGCCGGCCGAGAGCGGCGTAGCCTCTTCGAGGTTGACCTCCTGCGAGTACGGGTACCCGGTCGTCATGGTGTACGCGTCCCAGATCCACACCACCCGGCCCTCCACGATCGCCGCATACGGATCCCCATCGAACTCGAGGAACGGCGCCGCCTTCGGCACGCGCTCTTGGATGGTGCGGTTGATCATGATCCGCGACTCGTCTTCGATCAGGCCCGAGATCAGCAGGTTGATGTCGCGGAACCGCCAGGCGAAGAGGGCGCGCTTCACGAACCCGCCCATGGAGATCCCGCCTTCTCCCTGATACGTGCTGGTGACCTGCTCCTCGCTCCCGGACCCCTGGTAGTCCAGCTCCTCCGTTCCCGTGTCCACCACGACGAACGAGGTAGCCAGGGTGTTCTCCCCGTAGTAGACCCGGGGCTGGGTGTCGAGCCCTGGCTGCCCGCGCGGCGGGATGTCCGACAGGGTGAACTGCGGCGCGCCCTCGGCGGACGCGCTGTTCACCTGCGCCACCACGGACCCGAAGCCGTGGGTGTAGACCAGGTGCTGGTTCTGCCATGTTGCGCCGCCGACGGGGATACTGTCCTGATCCACCTCGCGGGCCGAGAGCATCACGACCCGCCGCTCGCCGTTCAGCTCGTACCGGTCGACGTCCACGTCCCTGAACACGAAGTACTGGCGGATCCGCTGGAGCGATTCGAAGTTCTCTCGCAAGATGTCGGGCCGCCACAGGCGGATGTTGGCTACCGTCGCGTCGTTGTCCCTGACTCCTTCCGGCGTCACCTCGTCGGCCACCGGCCGTGCCTCCGCCCGGATGGTGTCGAGCCCGAACGCCTCGCGCGTGGCCTGGATGTTCCGCTCGATGTACGGCAGCTCGCGCTGGAGCTCCTGGGGCCCTACCTGGAACCGCTGGACGAACGCCGGATACGCGCCGCCGGCCGCGATCGACACCAGGACCAGCAGGCCGACGGCGATGACCGGCAGGGCCCACCCCCGCATCCGGATGTTGACCAGGAACAACACGGCGCAGGCGACGGCGATGAACATCAGGATGCGAAGGGCCGGGAGCTGGGCCCTAACGTCGGTGTAGGAAGCCCCTTCGACCACGCCGCGTTTCGACGTCAGCAGGTCGAACGTGCCGAGGTAATAGCCCCACGCCTTGGTCAGGATGATCAGCCCGAGGAGCACCGACAGGTGGGCCTTCACCTGCGGCGTGACCTTCTCGCCGAACCCCGGGGCCTGGGGCCGGATCCCGCCCCACAGGTAGTGCGCGAGGGCGGTGATGAACGTCACGCCCACCAGGGACGAGAACAGCCACCCCTGGACGAACTCTAGCCACGGCAGGCCGAACACGTAAAACGCCGGATCCCGGTTGAACAGCGGGTCGCCCGTGCCGAAGGTCACGCCGGAGGAGTTGCGCCACAACATGAACGTCCGCCACTGGGCGGTCACTCCGAACCCCACGAACAGGGCGATGACGCCCGCGATCGCCGGCAGCAGCCACCAGGCGTAGGGTTCGAACGCCACGCGGTACCGCTCGATGACCTCTTGGTCCGGCGTGAGCGGGCGGTACCTGGGCGTGAGCATCCGGACGATCAGCAGGTTGGCGTACAGGATGGCGAAGAACGCCGCCCCGAAGATCAAGCCGAGCGCGATCTTCGTTCGCAGGATGGTCCAAAAGACCTGCGTGTAGCCAACCTCACGGAACCACAGGAGGTCCACGAAGAAGCCGGAGAGCGCGGTGAAGCCGATGAGGAGCGCCGCCGCTGCGGCTGCCGCTATGAGCGGCCAGCGACGGCCGCCGACGGGTCCGGGAAGGCGCGCCACATCCATCCTTTCGTCCCTGGGAGCGGCGCTCAGCCTATCACCGGGGCTCGGCCCGGGCGGGTCGCTCAGGCCTCGCGCTCCAGGTAGGCCAGGGCGTCGGCGAACGTGGACACCGGCACGAGATCCATGCCGTCGCCTCCGGCGGCCGCCGCCTCCACCAAGTTGTCCTGGGGAACCAAGAACAATGCGGCGCCGGCCCGCTCCGCAGCAACGATCTTCTCGCCGATCCCCCCGATGGCATGCACGGTGCCGTCGAGCCCGATCTCTCCGG
>JBOGVI010000356.1:0-3238 GCA_050692695.1 Actinomycetota bacterium | reverse complement strand
CGAGGACGGCACGCTCTTCCGGGGTCGGGGCTTCGGCGCCTCGGGGGAGGCGTTCGGCGAGGCGGTGTTCAACACGGCCATGTCGGGCTATCAGGAGGTCCTGACCGACCCTTCCTACGCCGGGCAGATGGTGGCCATGACCTTCCCGCATCAGGGGAACTACGGGACGAACCGCGAGGATCCCGAGTCGGGCCGGGTCCAGGTGGCCGCTTTCGCCGTGCGCGAGGCGACTCGGCGGCCGTCGAGCCGGCGCGCGGAGCGGTCCCTGGCCCAGGAGCTCGAGGCGGCCGGGGTCGTGGGGATCGAGGGGATCGACACCCGGCGGCTCACCCTTCGCCTCCGGGAGCGCGGCGCGATGCGCAGTGGGGTGTCCACCGAGGATCGGGATCCCGGTTCCCTGGTGGCTCGGGTCCGGCAACGACCCGGTATGGAGGGCGCCGACCTGGCCCGGACGGTGAGCACCGGCGAACCCTACGACGCGCGCGACGTGGTAGGGCCAGCGGATTCCTCGCACGGTCGCGTGTTCCGGGTGGCCGCCTATGACTTCGGGATCAAGTGGAACATCCTGAGGCTGCTCGCCGCGGCGGGTTGCGAGGTAACGGTCTGGCCCGCCCAGACGCCCCCGGGCACCATCCTGGCGGGGGGATTCGACGGCGTGTTCCTGTCGAACGGCCCCGGCGACCCCACGGCGACCCGCTACGGCGTCGAGGCCGCCCGGGGACTGCTCGGGAAGGCACCCGTGTTCGGCATCTGTCTCGGTCACCAGTTGCTCGGTCTGGCGCTCGGCGGCCGAACGTACAAGATGAAGTTCGGCCATCGCGGTGCGAATCAACCTGTGAAGAACCTTCGAACCGACCACGTAGAGGTCACGTCGCACAACCACGGCTTCGCGGTGGACCCGGACGGTTGGCATCCGGCTGGGGCGGGCGGCGGCGCGGAGCGGTCTGGGTCGAGGAGCCAGGCGGGAACGTGGTCCCTGACGGAAGAGCCGGGCCGAGCGACGAGGGGACCCAGAGCCCGAAGCGCCGCCGCCCGCCCCTCGCAGGTGACCACGGACTTCGGAGCCGTCGAGCTGACGCACTGGAACCTGAACGATGGAACGCTCGAGGGCTTCCGCTGTCTGGACGTCGCAGCGTTGGGCGTTCAGTACCACCCCGAAGCGGCGCCGGGCCCGCACGACTCCCGCTACCTTTTCGACGACTTCCGCGCCTCGATGGGGGCGTGATGCCGAGGCGGAATGACATCCACCGGATCCTGGTGATGGGGTCGGGCCCCATCGTGATCGGCCAGGCCTGCGAGTTCGACTACTCGGGAACCCAGGCGTGCAAGGTCCTCCGGCGTGATGGGTACCACGTGTCGCTGGTGAACTCGAACCCCGCGACGATCATGACGGACCCGGAGTTCGCCGACGCCACGTACGTCGAGCCGCTCACCCCCGAGTCGGTCCTCGCCGTCCTGGAGCGGGAGCGTCCCGACGCCCTCCTCCCGACGCTCGGGGGGCAGACCGGGCTGAACGTGGCGGTCGGGCTGGGTGACTCGGGCGACCTCGACCGGCTGGGCGTCCGGTTGATCGGTGCCGGCCTCGGGGCCATCCACCGGGCCGAGGACCGGAGCGGGTTCCAGCGCGCCATGGCCCGGGCGGGCCTGCCGGTACCGCGCTCCGGGACGGCCCGCGTTGTGGAGGAGGCGCTCGGGGTGGCGGAGGCGATCGGGTATCCGGTGATCGTTCGGCCCTCGTTCATGCTGGGGGGCGGGGGGAGCGGGTTCGCCGCCGACCCCCGATCGCTCCAGGACCTGTCCGCGCGCAGCCTGGCGTTGAGCCCCGCAACCGAGATCCTGGTGGAGGAGTCGGTGGCCGGTTGGAAGGAGTTCGAGCTTGAGGTGATGCGCGACGAGGCCGACAACGCCGTGGTCATCTGCTCCATCGAGAACGTCGACCCCATGGGGGTGCACACGGGCGACTCGATCACCGTGGCGCCGCAGCAGACCCTGACCGACCGCGAATACCAGGAGATGCGCGACTTCGCCCTCGCGTGCATCCGGGCGATCGGCGTCGAGACCGGGGGGTCGAACATCCAATTCGCGGTGAACCCCCGCGACGGACGGGTCGTGCTGATCGAGATGAACCCGAGGGTCTCCCGGTCCTCGGCGCTGGCGTCGAAGGCGACGGGATTTCCTATCGCGAAGATCGCGGCCCTGCTGGCGGTGGGGTACCGGCTCGACGAGATCACGAACGACATCACGGGGGAGACACCGGCGGCCTTCGAGCCGACCCTCGATTACGTGGCGGTGAAGGTCCCGCGGTTCGCCTTCGAGAAGTTCTCCCAGGCGGACCCCACGCTCACCTCCACCATGAAGTCGGTCGGTGAGGTCATGGCGATCGGCCGAACCTTCAAGGAAGCCCTGGGGAAGGCCTGGAGGTCACTGGAGCGGCCGGGCTTCGATCTCGGATGGGCCGATCCCGACCCTTCGGTCCTGAACGAGCTCGGCGTGGCGACCGAGCATCGCCTTCATCTGGTGGAAGCAGCGCTCGGGGCCGGACACTCCGTCGATGATGTCGCCGAAGCGTCGGGGATCGATCCGTGGTTCGTCGACCAGATCTCGCAAGTGGTCGAGGAGAGCTTTGCGCTGCAAGGACTTCCGATCGACTCGGTCCCCGGCGAGCAGCTGCTCCAGGCCAAGCGCGCCGGGCTCTCGGACGCGCGCATCGCCGGCCTCATCGGTTCGACCGAGACCGAGGTCCGCCGCCGGCGAGCCTCCTTGGGGGTGGAACCAGTGTTCAAGACCGTGGACACCTGTGGTGGGGAGTTCCCCGCGCTCACGCCGTACCATTACTCGACGTACGAGGACGAGACGGAGGTCCGGCCGGCGGACCGCCCCAGGGTGGTGATCCTCGGCGCCGGGCCGAACCGGATCGGGCAGGGGATCGAGTTCGACTACGCCTGCGTGCACGCCGCGGACGCGTTGCGCGACGCCGGGTACGAGGCCGTGATGGTGAACAGCAACCCCGAGACCGTATCGACTGACTACGACACGAGCAGCCGGCTGTACTTCGAGCCGCTGTCGGCCGAGGACGTCCTTCCGGTGTGCCGGGCGGAGCGTCCCGTCGGGGTCATCGTCCAGCTCGGAGGGCAGACGCCGTTGAAGCTCGCGCAGACGTTGGAGGCGGAGGGATTCGCCGTGCTCGGGACGAGGCCCGGCGCCATCGACCTCGCCGAGGACCGGGGGAAGTTCGCGG
>JBOGVI010000355.1:0-3051 GCA_050692695.1 Actinomycetota bacterium | reverse complement strand
GGCCACGACCTGCTCGCCCATCCCCGCGAACTTGTCGATGGCCTGCTCCACGTCGCTCGCGGTCGCGACGACCGGCTGGACGTCGCGGTTCGTGATGGCCCGGATGTCGTCAAGGGCGTACACGTTGGCGGGGTCGGACATCGCGACAAGAAGCTTGCCGTCCCGCTCGCCGATGGGGATCGCTCGGTACCGGCGGGCCAGCTGATCGGGCAGCAGCGTCGCCGCAACCGGATCGATCGGGTGCTCGGTGAGGTCGACGAAGTCCAGACCGACCTGCTCGGCCAGGGCGCTCACCAGGTCGCGCTCTTTGATGTACCCGAGGTCGATCAGCGTGCGGCCGAGCGACTTGGGCGTGTTTCGGTGCTCCTGAAGGGCGTGGTCCAGCTGTTCCTGTGAGAGGAGCCCCTGCTCCAGGAGGATCTGCCCGAGCTGCTTCGGCTTGCGCTTGGCGGTCACCATGGTCCGTTGGTCCTAGGTCGCTTCAGTTCTCGTCACCGTCGCCGCCCTCCTGAAGGAGCCTGGAGAACTCCTGGGCGAGCAGCACCCGGTCGATCTCCCCGCCCTCTTCCTGCGATCGCCAGGCGGGAGCGGGGGCTTCGGAAGGAGCCGGGCGCGCCTCGCGCTCCGCCGGCTCCGTTCGGGCCCCGGCCGGGGCGGGGGCAGGGGGCTTGGCCTCGGGATGGAGCGACGACCGTGGCTTGCCGGACGGGGCGGGTGAGACCTCCGGCACGCGGAGCGCCTCGCGCCGCGCCCGGATCTCCTCCGCTGCGTACAGCATCTGCTCGAGCTGGTCGATGATCAGCCCCGGACGCACCCCCTGGGCGCTCAGGGCGAATGCCGCGTAGGGCCCCCGTCGGACGTAGGTCCAGATCTCGTCCCCGAACTCGACGAATCCCCTCTCCGGCTCCCCGATGGCGGCAAACCTCAGCCACGCCGGCTTGACGAGGCCCTCCTGATCCGACGGAAAGGACCCCAGGACCAAGCCATCCCGAGACAGGATCAGGCAGCCCCGCAGCTCACCGACGCTGGACGCAACCCGTGCCGCGAGGGCGGAGAACTCTTCCATGAACGTACTCCCTTTAGCTATCGGGGTGGCCGTAAGGCCACTTGAGGGGGGCGGTCCGGGTGACCCCGTTAGCGGGACTGGGGGTGGGACGGAGAGGCGTCCCGGGGCCTCGTTTCGGCCGTCTCGGCCATCTCGGCCAGTGCGGCCGCTGACATCACCGCGAGTGGAGGCTCTCGCCCCGTCCACAGCTCGAACGAGAGCGCGGCCTGATGGAGGAGGAGCCCGAGGCCGCCGAAAGCCTGGGCCCCGCTGGCCCTGGCCGCGGAGAGGAGCGGGGTCGCGCTGGGGCGATAGAGCAGGTCCACCACCAGCACGTCGGGGTGGAGGCGGGGCAGCGGCAGGGCCTCGCCCTCAGCCCCCACCGGCGTGGCGTTCACGACGAGGTGCACGTCGGCGCCTTCGGCCGACTCGAGCGTCCCCACGCGCACCTCGCAGGGGAGCCCGTCCAGCGTTCGCACGAGCGGTTCGGCCCGGGACGGCTCGCGAACCGCGATCAGGAGCCGCTCCACGCCCCCGCGGGCCAGGGCGAGCGCGCACGCCCGGGCCGCTCCGCCCGCCCCGAACACCAGCGCCGTCCGGCCAGCCGGATCGAAGCCGGCGTCCCGGCGGAGGAACCGGTCGAAGCCCGGCGTGTCGGTGTTGTGGCCGGACAGGCCGGCGGGTCCCACGACGATCGTGTTCACGGCCTGGAGCCGTTCGGCGTCCTCGGACAGGTCGCGGACCAGGCTGGCCGCCTCGGTCTTGTGCGGCATCGTGACGTTGGCCCCGGCGAACCCCACGGCTACGAGACCCGGGAGGGCCGCCCGGAGCTCCCCCGGCGGCACGGGAAGGGGCAGATACACCCAGTCCAGACCGAGGGCGGCGAAGGCCGCGTTGTGGATCACCGGCGACAGGCTCCCCGAAGCCGGCCACCCGATGACGCCGACCGTCCGCGTGGAGCCGCCGACCCTCGCGGTGCGCCGTTCCTCACCCATCGGCCCGGATCACCCCAGGCATCTCGCCTTGTCGCGACGGAACTGCCCGTACGTGGTGCTGAACGTGTGGTGCCCGTCGGCGCCGCACAAGACGTAATAGAGGAAGCCGACGTCGGCCGGGCTCAGCGCGGCCTGGAGCGACGCCAGGCCGGGGCTGGCGATGGGGGTCGGCGGCAGGCCCGCGTACAGCCGGGTGTTGTAGGGGCTGTCGATCTCGAAGTCCGACGCCGTGAGGCCGTCGTCGGGGTTGGGATCGATGTACTGGACGGTGGCGTCGATCCCGAGGGGCATCCCCGCCGCCAGCCGATTGTAGATGACCGCCGCGATCAGCGGACGGTCCTTCGGGACCCTGGCCTCCTCCTCCACCATGGAGGCCACGATCACGGTCTCGTACGGCGTGAGGCCCAGGTCGGCGGCGCCATCCCACCCGAGCGAGGCGGCGTCCTGGCCGAACTGGTCAAGGAGCCGCGCGATCACGTCGTCCGCGGTCGTTCCGCGCTCCAGGAACTCGTAGGTCTCCGGGAACAGGAAGCCCTCCAGCGACTCGCCCGCCATGAGGTAAGGAGGGAGCGACCATTCGCCCGAGTCCACGGCCCGCAGGAACGCCTGCGCGGGGATGCCCACCACCTCCTCCACACGCTCGGCGATCTGCGTGAGCCGGTACCCCTCGGGGATCGTGAGGCGGACCGTGGGGGCGGGCGGGGGCGGCTCAGTGATGACGACGAACGCCTCGTGCGGGGTCATGTTCGTCGTGAGCTCGAACGAGCCCTCCCGGATCTCATCGGCCAGCCCGCTCCGGCGAAGCAGCCACTTCGAGACCGTGCCGCACCGGACCACGCCGGCCCGGTGCAGGGCGTCCACCACCTCCGAACCGGATGCGCCCTCGGGGACCGTGAACGCGATCGGGGTCCGAGGCCCCGACGCCTCCTCGCACCACGTGTAGTAGCGCACGCCGGCGGCGACCAGGAGCCCGGCGAGGAGAAGGATCGTGAGCGCGATGCGGGCGCCCCG
>JBOGVI010000354.1:0-5582 GCA_050692695.1 Actinomycetota bacterium | reverse complement strand
CGTCGGGACGGGCCGGCAGCACCCGTTTCGCTTAGCCCTGCTGGAGCTCCGTCAGGCGCGGCAGGATGTCCACCCCGTTCAGCCGCCCCAGCGACCCGGCGGCGCAGGCCCGTTCGCCGAAGGCGAGCGAGCCGTCCGAGCGGACACCGCCCCCAGCCACCAGGAGGGGGACGGGGTCCGCCGTGTGTGCCTTGCGAACGCACGACGTCGAGTGGTCGGCGGTCACCGCCACGATCGTTGGTCGCAGGTCGAGCACCGGAAGGACCTCGCCGAAGAACGCCCGGTCGATGAGGGCGATGATGTCCCGTTTGTCCTCGGCTCGCCCGTCGTGGGCGGGGAGGTCGGGCCCCTTGATGTGGACGTACAGGGCGTCGTACCCGTGCAGGGCGTCCGCCGCCAGGCGGGCCCACCGCGCGTAGTCGTCCTCGGCCACCAGGCGGGGCGCGTCCACCGGGGCCATGCCGAGCAGGACGGCGATGCCCCGTTCCACCGGCATCTCCACGAAGCAGCCCCACGACGGACCGAACCGGTCCCGGATGCTCTGGAGGCGAGGAACGTGGTCACCACCGTCCCGGGTGAGGATGAGGTTGCCCGGGAGCTTCCCGGCGCGGCGCCGTCGGGCATTCACCTCGGAGGCGTCTAGGATCTTGGCGGCGCCCTCCACGAAGGCGTTGGTGAGCTCGGCCGCCCGACGGGCCTCCTCGGTTTCCTCCAGAGGCTCCGACCGCACGACCTCGGGATCGAAGGTCTCCAGGGCGACCCCGAGCGATCCCTCCTTGCGATAGGCGGGATCGGTGTTCGTGACTTCGGCGGACAGCTTCCCCTCATCGGGCCGGATCACCAGGACCCCCCGGTGCTCCACGGTGGCCCGGAGCTCGAAGGTGGCGCCGGGGAGGACAAGCCCCTCGTTCACCTCGGCGGCCAAGGCCCTCGCCTCGTCGGACGTGAGGCCCCGGCCCACCCGGCGGTCGATGATCATCGGCCATTCGCACGTGGCGAAGTTGATGCGAGAGGCGAGGTCGCCGTCGCGGAAGTCCATCCCGGAGCCGATGGCCTCGACCACGCCGCGGCCGGGATGCTCCTCCCTGGGGTCGTAGCCGAGGATGGCGAATACTGCGATGTCCGACTCCGGGGCGATGCCCGGGCCGACCGTGACGACGGTGCCCGTCCGGCCCTGCGCGGCAAGGGAATCCAGGAATGGAGTCCGAGCGGCCTCCAGAGGGGTGAGGTCGTCGAGCTCCGGGACCGGATCGTCCCCCAAACCATCGAGGCAGACGTACAGCAGACGCTTCACCGCGGGCCTCCTACCGGTACTTGACGATGAGGGCCAGCTCCTCGGGGTCGAGGCTCGCGCCGCCCACCAGCGCCCCGTCGATCTCGGGGTGCGCCATGAAGTCGCGGATGTTCCCGGCCTTTACGCTGCCGCCGTACTGGACCCGCACGGCGTCGGCGACCTGCTTCGAGTACGTCGACCCGAGGGTTTCGCGGATCAGGCCCACGACCTGGCCGGCGTCCGCCGGCTCGGCGTTCCGGCCCGTGCCGATGGCCCAGATCGGCTCGTAGGCGACGACGAGGCGCGCTGCGTCCTCGGCGGCGATCCCCTGGAGGCCCCGGCGGACCTGGCTCACGACCTTCTCCTCCGTGGCGCCGGCCTCCCGCTCCTCCAGGCTCTCCCCCACGCAGAGGATGGGCACCATCTCGTGACCGAACGCGGCTCGAACCTTCTTGTTCACGGTCTGGTCCGTCTCCCCGAACAGCTGCCGTCGCTCGGAGTGGCCCACGATCACGTACCGGCACTTCAGGGCCTGAAGCATCAGGGCGGACACCTCGCCCGTGAACGCCCCCTTCTCCTCGAAGTGCACGTTCTGCGCCCCCAGCCCGTAGAGGAGCCGGTCGCCCTCGATCAGGACCTGAACGGCCCGCAGCGCGGTGAACGGCGGACAGATCACGACCTCGACCCGTTCGGCGTCGTCCTTGTCCAGAAGGTAGGAGAGCTTCTGGACGTCGCGGATGGCCTCCAGGTGGGTCTTGTGCATCTTCCAGTTGGCCGCGATGATGGGCCGCCTCGCGTTCACCGCCCCGCCTCCAACACCGTCAATCCCGGAAGCTCGCGGCCCTCGATGAACTCCAGGGAGGCGCCGCCGCCCGTGGACAGGTGGTCGAACCCGTCCTCCAGGCCGAACCGCCTGATGGCCAGGAGGCTGTCGCCCCCACCGGCCACCGAGTACGCGGCGGATCCGGCGATGGCCGTGGCCACTCCCCTGGTGCCGGCCGAGAACAGCTCGAGCTCGAACACGCCCATGGGCCCGTTCCACAGGATCGTCTTCGCCTCGGCGATGGTCCGCGCGAACTCCTCCACCGTCCGGGGACCGATGTCGAGCCCCATCAAGCCCTTCGGGATCTCCGCGGCCGGCACGGTCTGGTGCTTCGCGTCCAGTTCGATCTCCCGCGCGGCGATGACGTCTTGCGGCAGGAGGATCAGAACCCCGCGCTCTTCGGCGCGTTTGCGTGCCGACAGGACATCGTCGAACCGGTCCGGCTCCATCAGGCTGGCGCCCACCTCCCCTCCCTCGGCGGCAAGGAACGTGAACGCCATGGCTCCCCCGATGAGCAGGGCGTCCACCTTGTCGACCAGCGCCCCGATGGTGGACAGCTTGTCCGAGACCTTGGCCCCTCCGAGCACCGCCACGTAAGGTCGCGCCGGCTCGTCCTGGAGCTTCGACAGGGCCTCGACCTCGCGTTCGAGCAGCCGGCCCGCCGCCGCCGGCCTCCCCCGCTCGAGGAACAGCGCCGGGAGCGCCGACACCGACGCGTGGTGCCGGTGAACCGCCCCAAAGGCGTCGTCCAAGTACGCGTCGGCCAGCTCCGCCAGGCGCTCGGCGAACCCGCCGTCGTTCGCCTCCTCGCCCGGGTCGAACCGGAGGTTCTCAAGCAGGAACACCTCACCGGGCCGCAGGTTCTCGCAGCGCCCTCGGACCTCGTCGTCGACGACGCCATCCGTGGGCCGATAGCCGACGTCCCGTTCGAAGAGCTCTCCGAGGCGCTCGGCCACGGGCCCGAGCCGCGCCTCTTCCTTCACCCGTCCCCTGGGGCGACCGAGATGGGAGGCCAGCACGAGCGACGCGCCGCCGCCGAGCAGCTCGCGGAGCGTGGGCAAGCTGGCCGCAATGCGCGAGTCGTCGGCGACCTTCCCTCCCTCGACGGGCACGTTGTAATCCACCCGAACGAACACGCGCTTGCCGGCGACGTCGCCAACCGCCTCCAAGGTGCGCAGCTTCACAGCTTGCTGGCGATCAGCGCGGTCAGGTCGACCAGCCGGTGGGAGTACCCCCATTCATTGTCGTACCACCCGAGCACCTTGGCCACGTTGCCCATGGCCATCGTGGACAGCGCGTCGAACGTGCACGACGCCGGGGAGCCGACGATGTCGGTGGAGACGATGGGATCCTCCGTGTAGACGAGCTTCCCGGCCAGCGGCCCGCCCTCCGCGGCCGCCCGGTAGGCCGCGTTCACCTCCTCCACGGTCACCTCGCGCTTCAGCGTTGCCACAAGGTCTGTCACCGAGCCGTCGGGCACCGGGACTCGCAGGGCGATCCCGTCCAGCTTTCCCTTTAGGTTCGGGAGCACCAGGCCGGTGGCCCTGGCCGCCCCGGTGGACGTGGGGATGATGTTGATCGCGGCGGCCCGGGCTCGCCGGAGATCACTGTGGGGCAGGTCCAGGATCCGCTGGTCGTTCGTGTAGGCGTGGATCGTGGTCATGAACCCCTGCTCGATCCCGAAGGCATCGTCCAGGACCTTGGCCATGGGCACGACGCAGTTCGTCGTGCACGACGCGTTCGAGACGACGTTGTGGCCCTTGGGGTCGTACCGGTCGTCGTTCACGCCAAGCACGATCGTGATGTCCTCGCCCTTCGACGGCGCGCTGATGATGACCTTCTCGGCGCCGGCCGCGATGTGCTTGTCCGCGTCCTCGCGCTTCGTGAACAGGCCGGTTGACTCGATCACGATCCGCGCGCCCAGCTCCTTCCACGGCAGGTTCGCCGGGTCCTTCTCCGCCAACACCCGGAGCTCGTCGCCGTCCACGACGATGCTGTTCCCGGTTGCCGAGATCTCGCCGGGGAAGGTCCCCAGGACCGAGTCGTACTTCAGCAGGTGGGCAAGCGTCTTCGCGTCGGTGATGTCGTTCACCGCGACGAAGTCCCAGTCCAGTCCCTGTTGCCGGGCGGCCCGGAAGAAGTTTCGTCCGATCCGCCCGAACCCGTTGATGCCGACCTTGACGCTCATGGCGTGCCTCCTGGAGGAGAGGGGTTTCGCGTTCATCCTAGTGAATCCGGAGTGATGCCCGGCGGGCCGGCCCGGACCAGAATGGGAAGAGCGACTCCCTACTGGTGGTCCAGGTCGCGGTGCTCCACGGACACGGGCAACCCCTTGTCCCGGAAGAACCCGGCCAGCTCGTCGGCGATGACGACCGAACGGTGCCGGCCGCCGGTGCAGCCGACGCCGATGGTGAGGTAGGACTTCCCTTCGGCCACGAACCCCGGGACGATGAACCCCAGCAGCGCCCGGAGCCGTCGCATGAACTCCCGGTAGGTCTGCTGGCCCTTCACGTACGTTCGGACCCTCTCGTCCGTCCCCGGCAGCGGCCGGAGGTCGTCCACCCAGTGGGGGTTGGGCAGGAACCGGACGTCGATCACGAAGTCGGCGTCCCGGGGGGTCCCGTACTTGTAACCGAACGAGATCAGCGACACCTGCAGGCCGGCCTCGGGCGGCGCGTCGGAGAAGGCAGGCCGGAGGCGGTCGCGGAGCTCGTGGGGGGTCAGGCCGGAGGTGTCCACGATGAGGTCGGCGTCGCCCCGGAGGCTCTCCATCATCAGCCGCTCCTTCCGGATGCCCTCCACGACCCGGTCGGCCGGGGCCAAGGGGTGCCGGTGACGGGTGGCCGCGTACCGGTTCACCAGGTCCTGGTCGGACGCCTCCAGGTACAGGATGCGGTACGGGATGGAGAGTCCCTGGAGCTCCTCGAGGGCCTTGGACAGCTCCCCGAAGAACACGCCGCCCCGGGCGTCCACCACCGTGGCCACCCGGCCGGGGCCGCCCGGGCGCGCCGCCAGCTCGGCCATCTTCGGCAGAAGCGCCGGCGGCATGTTGTCCACCACGAAGTACCCCAGGTCCTCCAGGCACTTCGCGGCCTCGGACCGCCCCGCCCCGGACAGGCCCGTGATGATGGTGAACCCCGGCCCCTGGGGCCGGCGGCGGATCGATCGGACCTTGCCATTCTTGGGCTCGGCGTCGCGCTTGGCCGGCTGCCCCATCAGGCGCTCGCCCTCCGCTCGGTGTCCGGGGCCGCGCCGTGGAGCCGGTCGTGCAGGGCCCGGGCCATCTCGGGTCCGACCCCGGGCGTCCCGGAGATCTCCTCCACCGACCCCCGCGCCAGCCGGGCCAGCGAGCCGAACCGCTTCAGCAGGGCCTTCTTGCGGGCCGGGCCGATGCCGGGGACCTCGTCGAGCGGCGATGCCATCGCTCTCTTGGAACGTTTCTGCCGGTGGTAGGTGACGGCGAATCGGTGGGCCTCGTCCCGGATG
>JBOGVI010000353.1:0-7598 GCA_050692695.1 Actinomycetota bacterium | reverse complement strand
CTTGACGTAGAGAGCGAGGAACATCTGTTCACCTCCGTCGCTGACACTCGGCGCCCTTTCGGTACCTTTATCGGTAAGTTAGGGGTTGCGCTTTACCGTGGGTATTCCGTCTTCCACGGACGACATGTACGTACTTCTGCGTACCGGAGACGATGGGGCTCCAGCCAGCTCGCCGGTCTGCCGAGGATCGCCTCGTATGGACGACTCCAACTCCGCGGTCGCCGGTGCGCTCCCAGGCACACCCCAGGTGTCCCGTTCGGCCGCATCACGCCTTCGCCTCTCGCAAGCCTGGGCAGTAGCGTCGGTCCTGGTCCCCGTGCTCGTCATCACCGGGACACCGCTGGTCGCGATCGACCTCGCCTACCAGGTGCGCGCGGGCGCCCTTATGTTGGACACGCACTCGCTTCTCCGGACAGATCCCTTCACAGCCACTGCCGCTGGCAGCCCCTGGCTGAACCAGCAGTGGCTCGCTCAGATCCTGCTCGCGACGGTGTTCCGACTGGGAGGATGGCTCGGCCTGGCCGTGCTGCGGGCCGCCCTCGCGGGCCTCGTGATGACGTTCGTGTTCATGGCCTGCCGGGCCGCCGGGGCCTCGACCAAACGAGCAGCCTGGCTCACGCTGCCCAGCGGCGCGCTGCTCCCGTTTGATTTCCAAGTCCGTCCACAGCTGTTCGCCTTGGTCTGTTTCGCAGCGACCGCCTGGCTAGTGGCGCGCCGCCGGACCCGGCCCGGGGGCCAGTGGCTCGTGGTGCCCATCACCGTCCTGTGGGCGAACATGCACGGAACCTTTTTCCTCGCCCCCCTTCTGCTCGGACTGGCCTGGATCGAGGACCGATGGTCCAGAGGTCACGCCGCGCCCACCGCGCTCCTGGCCGGCGTGGGCAGCGTCCTCGCGACGATGGTGAACCCCTACGGTCCTCGGGTGTGGTCCTACGTCGCCGGCCTCGCGAACCATCCGGTGATCCGGGGCATGGTCCAGGAGTGGAAGCCTCCGACGATCGGCAGTTACACGGGGGCCGTGTTCTTCCTGTCCCTCGTGGCGGCGGCCGTCCTGCTGATCGCACGGGTTCGTCGGCCTGTCCCGTGGGTGTCGCTCCTCCCCCTTGCCGTGTTCCTCTCCATCGCCCTCGCGGCGATCCGCGGCGTGTACTGGTGGGCCATCGCCGTGCCTACCGTCCTAGCCCGCGTGTTGCAGGATCGGCCGGCGCGGTCCGAACAGCTCGACCCCGCTTCGGCCCTGAATGCCGCCATCGTCGGCCTGCTCACGATGGGGATCGTCGCCATGCTGATCCCGTGGCTGCCGTATACAGGTCGGTCGATGCCGACCGAACGTCAGCTCGTGTTCGCTCCCATGGGCATCACCCGCGAGTTGCACGGGATCCTCACCCCCGGCCAGGTCCTGTTCAACGCACAGATATGGGGATCGTGGCTCGAGTTCGAGTTCCCCAGGAACCCGGTCATCGTAGACTCACGCATCGAGGTGGTGCCCACCTCCGTCTGGTCGAACTACAATGCGGTGTCCCGCGGGTCGGAGGGCTGGCAGGCGATCCTGGACTCCTGGCACGTGGACGTCGCGGTGTTGGCACGGGACCAGCAGCACTACCTCATCCCGAGGATGAAGGCGGATCCTGGTTGGCGTCTGGTCTACGAGGACGCCGAAGGGTTGATTTTCGCTCGCGACGGCCGCTACTCGTGCACGTCAACGGATACGAGACCGGCGTTCGCGGCCACCCGGATGGCGGCCACCCGGGTTCCCACCCCGAGCTTGCCGTAGATGCGGGTCAGGTGGGTGGTCACGGTCCGCTCCCGGACACCCAGCCGGGTGGCGATCTGGCGAGCCGTGAGCCCTTCCGCCGCAACCTCGAGCACCTCCCGCTCCCGGTGGGTCAGGGCGATCTCCAACATCCGGCGGCGTTCGATCCCCTCCGCGATGGCCCCCACCCACTCCGCGGGGGGCCCGGCCAGCACCATCTCCCGCGACGCGACGCTCCGAACCGACTGGAGGAACTCGACGGGGTCCGCGTTCTTGTCCACGAAGCCATCGGCCCCCGTGAACAGGGCCCGAGAAATGGCCGTGGGGTCGGCCTTGGCCCCGCACGCCAGGAGGGCGACCCCGGGGAAGCGCTCACGAACCGAACGGATCAGCCAGAAGGAGTCCCGTTCTCCATCGAGTCCCAACCCCACGAGCACGACCACCCGGCTCCGCCTGATGCGCCGGACGGCCTCCAGGGCCTCCTCGGCAGTCCCCGCTTCGGCCAGGACCTCCATGTCCGGGCGGTGTTCGATCAGCAGGGACAGCCCGGCCCGGACCACCGGCAGCGGGTCGACCACGATGACGCCGAGGCGCCGCTTGGGCAGCCGCCCCGAGGGGAGCCGGTCGGAAGATGGTCGGGTCGCCATGGCTGTCTCGCTCCGCGGGGCGGCCCACAGCTCGGAGGCACTGACCACCCTCCCCGGATATCGGCAGTCGCAACCGCCGGTGTAATGGGGGTCAGCCCAGTTCGATCAGCCTGAGGTCGGTGGCTTTGGCGATGGCCTGCACCCGGTTCGAGGCCCCGAGCTTCCGGTACAGCTTGGCGACGTGAGTCTCGACGGTCCGGATGGACACCCCCAGCCTGGTGGCGACCTGGCGCATCGTGAGGCCTCGGCTCAGGTGTCGCAGGATCTCGAGCTCCCTGGGCGTGACGCTTCCGGCCAGGCCGGAGGCCTCCCGGGCCCGCCTGGCCAGCCGCCCGAGCTCCGCGATGGCCGCCCGCTCCTGGTCCCGGGTGAACACCCGCTCACCCGCCGCCACCCGCACCAGTGCATCGGTGATGTATCGCACGCCAGAGGTCTTCTCCAGGTAGCCGTCGACGCCCGCCCGGACGCTCTCGAACACGGTCTGGTCGTCGGTCCGCCCCGATATGACGAGTATCTTCACGGGCCGCCCTTCCCGCCGCAGACGGCGGGCCAGCTCCAGGCCGTCCATGGCCCGCAGAGTGAGATCGAGGAGCACTACATCGGGAGAGAGGGTCCGAGAGGCTTCCATGGCCTCCTCCCCGGTCTGGGCCTCCCCAACCACGTGAAGGAGAGGCGAAGCATCGCATGCTATCCGGACGACCTCCCGAAGAACCGGGTGGTCCTCCACGATCAGGACCCGAGCTTGACCCTCAAAGGCCTCCATGGCGCGGATGGCCATCCTGCCGAGCTACCGGCTCATCGGACGTCAGGCCGATCTGGAGGCCGGCGCCAGCCCGTGCCGCCAGGCCATGGTCACGGCCTCGATCTTCGAATGCACGCCCAGCTTGGCCAGGATGCTCTTCACGTGGCTCTGCACGGTGAGTGGGCTGATCCCCAGGCCCTCCGCGATGTCCCCGGTGGCCTCCCCTGCCGCCAGCGCCCGCAGGATCTGGGCCTCGCGGGCTGTCAGCCGCCGAAGCGCGAGCCCCGCCACCACTGCGGGCTCGGACCCGTTCCGCAGCTCGTCAAGCACGAGGGGGAGGTCCCGGGCCGGCATCACGATCTCCCCGGCCGCCGCGCGGCGCACCACGTCCAGCAGTTCCTCCGAGGCCCGGGTCTTCGGCACGTACCCGCAGGCCCCCGCGGCCAGGGCCGACGCAATCAGGGTGTGGCTCTCCAGGCCGGTGAGGACCACGACCCTCGTGCTCGGGCACAACTCGCGGATCCGCCGGGTGGCCTCGAAGCCGTCCATGCCGGGAAGGTCGACGTCCATCAGGACCACGCTCGGGACCTCCTTCCGGCACGCCGCGATGGCCTCCTCGCCGGAGGAGACGGCACCGAGCAGGTCGATGCCGGGCTGGCGCTCGAAGAGCAAGGCGAGCGCTTCGGAGAACATCTCGTGGTCGTCGACCACGAGCAGGCGAGTCGGTCCGGCCATCTCCCCTGATACATCGGCCTGCCGGCTGTTGCGCATGAGCCTGGCTCGCGGTGATTGGTCCTTCGGCCTACGCCAAAGAGTGACCATCTGTGGACGGCGACCGCGTTTGTGCGGCTGTGAGCGCCGCGATCGCCCGGCTCAGCCGTGCAGCAGGGGGGTGACCTCGGTGTACCGATAGGGGTGGCCCTGGTCCTGGAACACCCACGTGCGGTCGGGCAGGAGGGGCAGGTCGGCCCCGAAGTACGACGACAGGATCAGGCGGAACGTGTTCACGGGCGAGATCGATGGGTACAGCTGTTCGGAGCCGACCCCGGGCAGGTAGTAGGCGTTCAGGATGCGGAGCTTCTCCTGCAGGTCCGCAAGGGGGGCCCGGTCCCACCGATACTCCGCCTCGCTCGCCTCGGCGCGCACGGGCTCGGGTCCCTCGTCGGACTGGATCACGACGATCGGGTCCGTCTCGTCGGGTCCCACGAGCAGCTCGGCCACCAGCTCATCGATCCGGAGGTTCGTGAATCGGAGCTGTTCAATGTACGCACGCACGCGGCCCATGTCCACGGAGTCCTGTCGCGAGACGAAGGTACCTCTCGCGTCGAAGACGTACGGCGGGTGGGGCAGCGTGAAGTGGGCGAACGTGAAGGTCGGCTCCGGAAGGCGGGAGATCTCTTCGATCTCCCGGAACTGGAAGAGCACTCGCTCGTGTTGCTCTCGCTCGAAGGTCTCCGGCTCACGGAGGCCGACCAGCTCGGCGACCGCCGGCCACATGGTCGTGTCGACGAAGACGCCAGAAAACTCCGGAAGTGCGCTGAACACATGGTTCACATCCGCCGCTGGGTCGCTCGCCGTCGCCTCCCACCACGAGCCGATGTGGTGGTAGTCGTACCCCAGCTCCTGGAAGCCGCGCGCCGCCCTCGATCCCGACAGCGAGTCGTTCAGCGGTCCCCAGTCGCCGGAGTCGACCCCAACCCGCTGCGCTAGGTCGTCGAGGAACGTCATGTTGAGCGAGGCGGCGAGGGACTGCGTCGTCTTGGGGTAGTTGGCGACGCTGTCCTCCGCCGCGTAGAAGCCTCGCGCGCGGAGGAACGAGAGGAAAGGATCGTTGTCGAACCGGTACAGTTCGCGGAGCGTGTCGGCGCGCGCATAGCGGTCGAAGATCAAGTAGTAAACGTCGCGACGATCGGTCACCGCCCCCGGATCGACCCCGGGGAGGGCCCCCGTGACCGGGATCCTCTCGTCGGTATCGGTCAGCTCGAACGAGACGATGGGGACGAGGTTCATCACGACCAGCACGGCCGCGATCAGGTTCAAGCCGAAGCTCCAGAAGGCCGGGCGTCGGGCCCGGACCGCGGCCGCCAGCCCTAGGAGAGCCAGGGCCACCCACGTCAGCAGGAGCGGCGCCCGCGCCCCTCCCAACCTGGCCGGGTCGGCGGCCAGCTCGACGTGGCCGAAGGAGAGGAACAGCAGAACCAGCACCGACGTCGCGATCGCCGCCCGGTGAAGGTTCCCGAGGAGCAGCCGGAAGAGGGCGAACAACGCGGCGGCCCCCATAACGCTCAGGGCGAGTGGGACCACGAGGTCTCCGGGCCGGACGCCTCCCCGGAGGTTCCCGTGGTACAAGAACAGGACCGGGAACGCGGCGAAGAGCAGAGGGTGCACGGGTGGTCCCGGCCACCGGATGCGGGTCCCCTGGGCCGAAGCCGCAGACGTCTCCCGAACCTGAACAGTCACGGCCCCTCCCGCCGCCGCAAGAGGTAGAGGGTGCGCTTCGTTTCCCGGATGGGCTCTCGGCGAAGGATCTCGAACCGGGCCGTCATCGCCTGCTCGAAGCCCTCCTCCGTGTACTCAGGGAAGACGTCCTCGCGATTGAGGAGGAGCTGGGCGACCCGCTCGTCCTCCTTCGAGACGAACTCGACCGCGATCCACCGCCCCATCCGCGTGAGGAGATCGGCGATCCGAGGAAGTGGCACGTTCCTACCGATGGCCAGATGGTGCACCAGTGCGAGGGCGAGGCACAGGTCCGCCGGGCCACGTTGTTCGAGGGTCATCCGCTCCGCGTTCGCCCAGCCGATCCCCGGGCTGGGGTTCGCCAGGTCGAGCACGAGCGGGAGGAGGTGCCGGTCGTCCTCCGATCGCGCGCGCCGGTAGCTTTCGTCGACGCAGGCCGGGTCGATGTCGAAGGCGATCGTGGGGATCCCCCGGCGGGAGGCCAGCCGGCTGAACCGCCCAACGTTCGCGCCGAGGTCCCACACCGTCGCCGGACGCACGTGCTCGATGAACCCCGAGACGAGTTCCTCCTTCCGGCGCGCCTCCTCGTCTGAATAGTGCGTGGCCTGCAGGTCGTAGGCCCGCCACTCGGACGGCTCGCCGGGAAGCGCCAGTCCCTCGACGCCGCTCCGAAGGCTATCAATCAAGCCACGCAGGGCCCGGGGCGAGAGACCGCCTCGCGAGGCCGCCGGCTCCGTGTCGTCCCCGTGTCGACGCTGGCTCTTGGCGTGCAGAACGAGGTGAATCAGGAGCGGCGCACGCATCCGGATCCTGCGAGGAAGCAGCGGGACGGCCAGGTCGAGGGGGACCCCATCGAGGTGCACGCGAAGGAGCTGCCCGAGCCGGACGTCCCGGTACGACATCAGGGCGAGCGGCGCAAGGAACTGCTCGCAGAACTGCCGGTACGCGACCCAAGGTCGGCCCTCTGGGAGGGCCCCGAGCGAGAGGGTGTCGATCAGGACCGGACGCCCCGCGTGGAACTGCACGTTGTATGCGCTGGCGTCGCGGAGCGACAGCCCATGATCCATCGCCATCGACTGGATCCGAAGCGTGATTCGAGCCGCGTCCCGCAGCTGCGAGAAGCTCCATTCATATGGATAGGACACGAACGTCACGGGCTCGGGGCGCAGGACCTTGTACGCACCGGGTGCGGCCGGCTCGACGTCGACCTCCTCGTGTGGGATGAGGAGCCCTTCCCCCAAGAGCGAGTCGTACAGGCCGGAGGAGAGCAGCAGGTCGTAATCGGCGCGGTGCGCCAGGTTCACCTGCCGATACAGGTCCCCTTCCCTGGAGAAGACGAAGCCACTCGGATCTCGGAAGGAGCCAGCGAGGGTCTCGGTGCGCCCGGTCACGGCCGGACCGCCCTCACCGCTCCTCGGCCGTCCGATCCCGCCGGGTGAAGAACGCCACGATCCTTCGCCAGAAGACCTTCCCGACGAGCCCGACGGCGAGGATCCCACCTACGAGCGCCTGGAAGACGAAGCTGCCCGTACCGGGGTCGATGTACGCGTTTGCGACGGGGACCACGAGGAACATGAACGCTAGACAGAAGATGGCGAGAAAGAACATCCTGGAGCCTCGGTTCATGGGCACCTGACCCCCTAATCCGGCGACTGCATCCGTTGTTCGGCAGTCGCGAGTGGGAACTGTAGGCCGCCGCCCAAGAACGCCAAAGGGGACCCAGATAGGGTTGGAGACGGAGCGAATCGGTGCAAACTGGAAGGAGCATGAGCGAGCAGCCCCGCGCCAACCGGCTGGCCGGCGAGACCAGCCCGTACCTGGTCCAGCACGCCCACAACCCGGTGGACTGGTACCCGTGGGGGCCCGAGGCCATGGACCGGGCCAGGCGGGAGGACAAGCCCATCATGCTCTCGATCGGGTACGCGGCGTGTCACTGGTGCCACGTCATGGAGGAGGAGTCCTTCGAGGACCCCGAGACGGCCGCCCTGATGAACGAGCG
>JBOGVI010000352.1:0-2862 GCA_050692695.1 Actinomycetota bacterium | reverse complement strand
GGCCACCAGCGTCGAAAGGACGATGGAGTCGCCCGCGGCCCCCGGGTCGGCCTCGGCCCTTTTCGCCCGTCGCTTTTTCATCTCTCCCACCGCTGATGTTCAGCGAGTGCCGGTCGCTCGGACTGCCCGAAACGTCGCCTCCCCCCAGGGGGGCCGATAGTTGGCGACGTTGCGGAGGAATAGCCGTCTATATATGGCATATGAGATCTCATGTCAAGGACGCGCCGCGGGAACTTCCCCGTCCTCCACGGCTCACGAGACAAATCAAACACTGGGGAAGCTCAGCTCGCCGATGGTAGCCATCGCCTGCAAGCCGGTGAGCCCCGGGCCGTCGCCGATGAATACGTTAGCTGCGCTACGGCGACGAGGTCGAGCGTCGGATCGACGAGAACGCCCGCCTGACCTCGGAGGCCGTGGTCGCGCGGTACCCGGGCCTCGTGCGGCTCGTTGGTTGAAGCTCTACGTGGACGAGGATCTCTCGCCACGAGTCATGGCGTTGCTTCGAGAGCGCGCCCTCGATGCGACCGGGGCCCATGAGGTCGGCCAAGCTGGCCGGAGCGATCTCGAGCAGCTACGCTACGCGACCCGAGAGGGTCACTGCCTGGTCACGCGCAACGTTGCCGACTTCCTCGAGCTCGTCCGCCAGCTGATCAACGGGCAGGACTCTCACTCCGGCCTCATCCTGGTGCCCGCGAGCTTTCGTGGTGACGAGTTCGCTGAGCTTGTCGATGCGATTGCACAGTGTGTGGCCACTCACCCTCAAGGCCTCGCCGATCAGTTAACTGTTCCTGAGGAAGCAGGGGTCGTAGCGCCGTCGCCGGCCTCGCAAGCGTAATCCGCGACGCGCCAGAGCCCAACGTGATGAGGACAAGCCCGGGGTGATCCTCGACTACGGATTGGGAGGGCGACCTGGTGTCGATCGAGATCCTCGACGCTCCGGGGCGTGGAGCTCCCCGTCTGCCGACCCGCAGGGACGGGTTCCGGGCCCACGTCTCCGGCCTCCGGACGCCCTTGCCGGCCCAGATGGCGACGCGCTATCGTTCGGGCGCGGGTTCCGAGGGGCGAGCCGGGGATGGTTGGCGACGTGCATGATCCGGCCGATGTCGGTGTCGAGGATCTCCGCCGCCTTGCGGTACGTCGCGACGTGCGGCTTGAAGTAGCCGGACGTCGCGATCGAGATGTACTGGTCGAATTCGAAGCCGATGTACGGCTTGACACTCTCGAGCATGTCGGGGTCGCCGTTCTGCAGGATCACGAGCCTGTACCCGTTCTTGAGCCGCCGCAAGGCCTCGACGGGCAGGCATGACGGTTCCCGTGAGCCTCGACTGCTGACCGCGCCGGATTTCGTCCTCAGTCCAGAGGAAGTGGGAGTCAGAGATCCTCGGGCCGCAGGCTTGTTTGCCGCTCGATGCGCGTCAGCATGCGCGGGCCGAGCTCCTCGTCG
Organism: Actinomycetota bacterium; assembly: GCA_050692695.1. Taxonomy (GTDB): domain Bacteria; phylum Actinomycetota; class UBA4738; order UBA4738; family HRBIN12; genus AC-69. The sequence continues at coordinate 1,418 of JBOGVI010000352.1, read as the reverse complement.
TCGTGAAACGCGAAGACGAAATCCGGCCCGCCCTCGCGCGCAAGCGTACGGTGCGAGCCCGATTGTCGCTTGACGTGCCAGCCGATCCGGAGCAGGGCGGCCAGGACCCGGCGAGCCTTGGTCGACGGCCAGCGGCTCACGCCGCCTCGAACGAGACGGTCAGCAACTCCGCCGGGGCCTCCCCGTGCTCCAGGCGCTCGGCAATAACTCGGAGAGCGAGAGCCTGGACGCGTGCGATCGCCTCATCCCGGGTTCCGCCGTAGCAAAGCACGCCGGACAGCCCGGGCACCTCGGCGATCCAGCGCCCGTCCTGTTCCCTCTCGACCTCAATGGTCAGCGTCATGGAACAACTCCAAGAGGCTACGGCCCACTCTACCACGCACGGCTGGCTGGATGCTCGCGCCTGGCCCAGCGAGAGCCTAGTCCGAACAAAGCATCTCTTCGGCGGAGCGTCGACGCCCGGGCGCGGGCCGAGGCCTGTCGGCTCGGGGCCTACCGTCCCGCCCCTCGGCCGTCCGATGCCCAACGCCATGTGCGTGGGCGCTTGAACCCACACGGGTCACCCCCGCGCCTCGCCCCGCTGCAGCCGCCTAGCCCGACCCCAAGGAGTGTCCGCACGACGATGAGGCCTTGGGAACTCGCCAGGTTCGATGGGTGGGTGCGCGCGTTGGACCGCCTGGGTCGCCGCACGAGACCCGCAACGCAGATGGCGCCTCCGCCCTTCGACTCCATTCATGCGCCGGCGAGCATCGCTCGCCACGACGAGCGCGAGGATCTCGACGGCTCGGCTTTGCAGGGTTACGAATTCGGGGTGGCCCTTCCGGAGGGTACGCGCCAGGCGCTCGAACCGGGGCGTGGTGCGGACGGCAAAGCACGGAGTCATGCTTTCTGACGCCGCTTGGCCTTTCTCGTCTCCTCCTGGCGGAGTTCCTTGAGGAACTCTGCGGCCGGTCGGCTCTTGCCCGCGAGGTGCTCGGCGTTGCTCTGGCGGATGTGCTCGCGGACCTTCGGGTCTTGGAGCTCGAGGTAGTCCTCGAACTCGTCGATGTCCATGAGGCCGGCGACCGGGATCCCGTCCTTCTCGAGGATGAAGTACTCCTTATGGAGGTGGGCCCGTTTGACCACGGCGCCCAGGTTGACCCCGGCTTGGGTGAGAGGAAGTCGGTGGACCATGATGGGCTTGGTCTTAGTTGGCATCAGAGATCGTCGACCTTATTAGTTGGCATCAGAGATCGTCGACCTTATTGGTTTGGGTTGGGTGATTAACGTTGATCAAGTGCCTGCACTTAGCTTAGCCCTGATCGGCGAATCCTTGCGGGCGTATCCCGCCGACCCGCAGGGCCTGCCGCGGTGAACAGCCCCACGGTGCTCACTCCCGCGAGCGTCGCGGCGTATCGCACCCGCGTGGCCCGAGAACA
>JBOGVI010000351.1:0-22204 GCA_050692695.1 Actinomycetota bacterium | reverse complement strand
TCATGTCATGAGCGAGAGGCGGTGTCCCACCTGCGGTGCCCTGGTCTCCGCCGACGCGGAGTGGTGCGGCCAGTGCTACGCGTCCCTGCGAGCCCCGGCGGCCGAACCCGTTCACCACGCGTCGGTCGCCGCGGCCACCGAAGGAAGAGTTGGTCCGGCGGCGGAGGAGGAGGCCGGCGCCAAAGCCCCCGAGCCGGCGAGCGCCGCCCGCGTCCCGGCCTCGGAGGCCGAGCCGGCTTGGCCCTGTCCGGTCTGCGGCAACCGGAACCCCATCGAGCTGAACCGGTGCGCTGTTTGCGGCACGTCGTTCGCTCGGTTGTTCCAGGACACCGAACCCGGACCCCGGGTGTCCCCGTGGGAGGCGGCGGTCTGGTCCCTGGCCCTCCCGGGGCTGGGGCACTGGAAGGCCGGCCGGCCGCTCGACGCGATCGTGTGGTTGGCCATCTCGCTTTGGACGGTGGGGACGGTCGTCCTGATGCTCCTTTCCAGGACGGGGTCGAGCGGGCTGGGGCCCACGATCCCGCTGCTCGTCTTGTTCGTGGCCGCGATCGTCGTGCTATGGGTGACGTCCGCCGTGGACGCCCACCGGATCGCCTCCGGGGTTCGGCCGCTCGTCACCTCCCGCGCGCTCCTGTGGGGATCGGTGGCCCTGGTGATCCTCTCGGTGGTGCTCCTGGCCACCCTGGTCGTGGTCCCGGCCTCGCGCCCCCGGTAGCGGCCGGTACCATTCCCTACCGGATGGGGGAGCACGCAGAGGGTTCCATCGTGATCGAGGCGTCCGCCGCCGAGGTCATGGACGTGATCACGGACTACGAGGCCTACCCGGAGTGGGCCGACGTGAAGTCCGCCTCGGTCCTCCAGCGGGGCGAGGGCGGGCTGGCCACCGAAGTCGCGTTCGAGGTCGACGTGCCGGTCCTGGGCCGGGCGTCGTACACGCTGGCATACAGGTACGCGCCGGGGGACGCCGGCCTGTCCTGGGTGACCCGGGAGGCCCGCGGCGCGGTCAACAACATCTCGGGCGAGTACCTGCTGGACGAGCTCGACGACGGCGAGACCGAGGTCACATACCGGCTAAACGTCGAGCTTGGGGTCCTGCTGCCCGGGTTCGTCCGGACCCAGGGGGCGAAGCGGGTCATCGAGAACGCCCTGGAGCGCCTGAAACGTCGGGTCGAGCTCGGCTAGCGTTGCCGGCCGGTCACGGGGAGGCAGTCAGGGGCCGGCCCTCCAGGAACCTGGAGCGCCCTGAGGTCGTCTTTCGGCTGGGAATCGGTCTTTAGTCGGATTGCTCGTCTGTCCGATGATGGGCTAGGTTCGCCTGGGGGGCGCCCTCCGATCGCTTCCCCATGAGGGGGGATGCCACATGTCCACGGCTGCTGGGCGCACGTCCTTCGTCCGCCGTCTCCTGTCGATCCCGGCGCTGGCCGTCCTGCTCTCGGCGGGGGTCCTGGTCGACGTGGCGTTGGCGGCGGCTCCGACGATCACGTCGTTCTCGCCGCAGAGCGGTCCGGTGGGGACCGCCGTCACGATCAACGGGACGAACTTCACGGGCGCCACACAGGTGAAGTTCAAGCAAAGGACGGCAGTCTTCACCGTGGACTCGGACGTCAAGATCACGGCGACCGTTCCGGCCATGGCCCAGACCGGCAAGATCTCGTTGACCACGCCCGACGGCACGGCCCTAAGCGCGACGAGCTTCGTGGTAACGGCCACGGCCGCTCCGACGATCACGTCGTTCTCGCCAACGTTCGGACCGGTCGGCACGGTGGTCACGATCAACGGAACGAACTTCACCGGGGCGACCGACGTCAAGTTCAAGAACAAATCGGCCACAGCCTTCACGGTGAACTCCGACACGAAGATCACGGCAACCGTGCCGAGCGGAGCGCAATCGGGAGCGATCTCCGTGACGACCCCGTCGGGAACCGCGGCCAGCGCGACCGACTTCACGGTCAGCACGTCACCGCCCGCCCCGACCATCACGTCGTTCTCCCCGACCAGCGGGGCGCCCGGAACCTCCGTGACGATCAACGGAAAGAACTTCACCGGGGCGTCCTCCGTGAGGTTCAACCTGACGTCGGCGCTTTTCACGGTGAATTCCGACACGAAGATCACGGCCACGGTCCCGAACGGCGCCACCACGGGGCCGATCAGCGTGACCGGGCCCGGCGGCACGGCCACGAGCAGGGCGGGTTTCACGGTCCCCGGCACGCCGACGGTGGGCGGGTTCTCGCCGAGGAGCGGCCCGTTCGACTCGCGGGTCGTGATCACGGGCCAGAGCTACTCCAACGTGAGTGCGGTGAAGTTCAACGGGGTCTCGGCGTCGTTCACCATCAACTCGGCCACGCAAGTCACGGCCATCGTGCCGAGGGGAGCGACGACCGGCCCCATCAGCGTCACGAACCCGAACGGCACGGCGTTCAGCGACGAACCGTTCACGATCAAGCACCGGCGGAGGGTGACGCTTGCGCTCTCCGGGAGCCTTCGCGCCTCGGGAATCGTCAGGGTGCTGGATGGGACCGCCGCCTGTATCGACGAGGTGGCCGTGCGGATCCAGCGGTTCGTGTCCGGGTCCTGGCGGACCGTTGGCACCACGGTGACCGACGAGCTTGGTTCCTACTTCGTCCGGGTGGCGAACCGGGAGGGCAGGCACCGGGCCAGGGCCCCCAGGTTCATCCTGGACAACGGGGACGTCTGCGCCCGGTCGACGTCGCCGGCCGTGTCGAACGTCTGAGGTGACGCGGGCAGCGGGCCCAAAGCTTGGGCCCGCCGCCCCGCCCCCGACCCCCGCGAGCAGCGCGTTCGCGCCACTCGCTAAGCTAGGCTCACATGCGAGTCCTGCTGTTCACCGGAAAGGGCGGCGTGGGCAAGACGACCGTGGCGGCCGCCACCGCCGTGAAGGCCGCCCGGGCCGGGAGCAGGACCCTGGTGATGAGCACGGACCCCGCGCACTCGCTGGCCGACTCGTTCGACCAGGACGTCTTCGACCAGGCCACGCCCATCGCCAGGAACCTGTGGGCCGAGCAGATCGACGCGCAGGCCCGCCTGGAGTCCAACTGGCGCGAGATCCAGGAGTACTTCATCTCCGTGATGAACTGGGCTGGCGTGGAGACGATCCAGGCCGAGGAGCTGTCGGTGATCCCCGGGCTGGACGAGATCTTCAGCCTGATCGACGTGAAGCGTCACGTCGACGAGCACACCTACGACCTGCTGGTGGTGGACTGCGCGCCCACGGCCGAGACCCTCAGGCTGCTCTCGCTTCCGGACATCATGAACTGGTACATCGAGCGGATCTTCCCGGTGGAGCGCCGCGTCGTGAGGGCGGTCCGCCCGCTGGTCTCCAGAATCACGACGCTCCCCATCGCCGGGGACCAGTTCTTCGGTGCCGTGGAGCGGCTGCACCGGAACCTCGACGCGGTTCGGCGGATCCTGACGGAGGAGCACACGTCCACGGTCCGGCTGGTGGTGAACCCGGAGAAGATGGTCATCGCCGAGGCCAGGCGGACCTACACGTATCTCGGGCTGTTCGGCTACCGCGTGGACGCGGTGGTCGTGAACCGCATCATCCCCGACGACGTGACCGACCCCTACTTCGGCAAGTGGAAGGACATCCAGGCCGAGCATCTCCAGACCGTCCGGGAGTCCTTCGAGCCGGTGCCCATCCTCACCGCTCGGCTGTTCGACAGGGAGATGGTGGGCATGGACCTCCTCGACGAGATGGGCGACGAGGTCTACGGGAGACGGTCCGTGACCGACGTCCTCTACCAGGACCACCCGATCCGGGTTCGGAAGCGAGGCACCGGGTACACGCTGTCGCTACGCCTACCCTTCGTGTCGCGCGACGACATGGACATCCACCGGCGAGGCGATGAGCTGTTCGTCCGGGTCGGGTCGTACAAGCGGAACCTGATCCTCCCCGCGACCCTCCAGCGGCTGGAGGTCCGGGGGGCGAACTTCATCGGCGACCATCTGGAGATCGGGTTCGACCGGGGGCTCGAGGCCGGTTCCTCGCAGCCCCGGGGAAAGGGGAGGACGGATGGCTGAACCGACGACGACAAGAACGAGGAAGCGCCTCGAGGCGGAGACGCCGGAGGAACCGGCCCGGCACGATGGAGCCGTGTGCTCAGTGGCGTTCTGCCCGATCGGGCTCGCGCTCGGAACCGTGAACAGGGCGAGCCCGGAGCTGACGGAGCACCTGCTCACGGCGGGTCGGGAGTTCCTACTGGCTGCGAAGGCGGTGATCGACGCGCGGGCCGCCGACATCGGGGAGGGAGGGAAGCCGACGAAGCTCGAGCGGATCGAGATCGCGTGATGAGGGTGGACCACTCCCTGCTCCGCAAGCTGGCGGAGTGGGATCCGGGCGGGGTCCCGATTACGTCCGTGTACCTCACCGTCGACGGGCGGCGGTACCCGCGGAAGTCCGACTATGACGTGCGGCTGGACGAGCTGCTCCGACGCGCCCGGGCCCAGGCCGAGGGCCTGTCCAACCCGGCGGTTCGTTCCGTGGAGAGCGACCTTGGCGCGATCCGCTCCTACGTGCACGATGAGTTCGAACGAGGGGACACGAGGGGGCTGGCGTTGTTCTCGGCTCACGCGGCCGGGTTGTGGGAGGAGGTCCGCCTGCCCCGGCCGGTGCACGATCGCGTCACGGTGGCGTCGGCGGCCGATGTGCTCCCGCTCGAGCAGGCCCTCGAGACGTACCGCTCCTTGTGCATGGCCCTCGTGGACTACGAGAAGGCCCGGCTGTTCCTGTCGGAGCTTGGACGCGTCGAGGAGGTCACCGCCGTCTGGGACGAGGTCCCGGGCCGCCACGACCAGGGCGGCTGGGCGCAGATGCGGATGCAGCGTCACGTCGATGATCACCGCCAACGGCACCTCAAGCGCGTCGCGGAAGCGTTGTTCCGGTTGCTCAAGAGGCGCCCGTTCGAGGCCCTCGTGCTGGCCGGCCCTGCGGAGGCGCGTCTCGAACTCCAGCGCAACCTGCATCCATACTTGAGAGCACGTGTCCGCGCCGGGCTGACCTTGGCCATGACGGCGACCGTGGACGAGGTCGCCGCGGCGTGCCTGGCCGTGGAGGAGGAGCTCGAGCGGGGAGCGGAGACGGTCAAGGTCGAGGCCCTGAAGGAGGCCGTCGATTCGGGCGGCAGGGCCGTGACCGGGCTTGCGGAGACGCTCGCTGCTCTGGCCGAGGGGCGCGTCGGGGAGCTCGTGGTGTCCCTTGACCTGGCGGCTTCCGGCCTGTCCTGTCCTTCCTGCGGAAGGCTCACCGATCACGGGAGCAAGTGCCCGACGTGCGGTACGAAGATGGAGGCCGTTCCGGACGTCGTGGAGGCGGCGGTGGCGCTGGCCCTTCGGCAGGGCTGCCGGGTGCAGACGGTCGTGGACCGCGACGGGCTGGCACACCACGGCGGGATCGGCGCCCTGCTCCGGTTCTGAGGCATGAACGTGACGGATCCCGGGGAGGCGCTCGGCATCGACGTCGGCGGAACGAAGATAGCCGCGTTCCGAGTGGCTCGGGACGGGACGGTCCTGGACCGAGACATGGTCCCCACACCGGCGGAGGATCCGGAAGCCACCATCGACTCGATGATCGATGTGGCCAAGCGGCTGCTGTCGCCGGAGGTCGTGGCGGTGGGCGTGGGAGCCGCGGGGCTGGTCGACGTGATCGGGGGCATCCTCCGGTTCGCCCCCAACCTGGCCTGGCGCGAGCTGCCCATCGCCGAGCGCATGAGAATGGCGCTCGGCCTACCGTGCCAAGTGGACAACGACGCCACCGCGGCAGCCTGGGGCGAGTACCGATTCGGCGCGGGCCGGGGCTACCGTCACATGCTGCTGGTGACGGTGGGGACCGGCATCGGCGGCGGGATCGTGGCCGGTCGTCGTTTGTTCCGGGGGGCCCACGGGTTCGCCGCGGAGATCGGGCACATCATCGTGGAGCCGGACGGCCCGCTTTGCGGGTGCGGGAACCGGGGGTGCTGGGAGCAGGTGGCCTCGGGCCACGCCATCGGGCGCCTGGGGCGCCGGGCTGCCGCGGAGCATCCTCGCTCGCTCGTGACCGAGCTCGCCGGGGGGGACCCGGACCGGATCACCGGCGCGACCGTGACGGAGGCGGCCATGCGGGGCGACGACGTCGCCATGCGGATCCTGTCGGAGGTGGGACGGCGGCTGGGGGAAGGGATCGCCGGGCTGGTGAACGTCCTGGACCCGCAAGTCGTGGTGGTGGGCGGGGGGGTCATCGGGGCCGGGGACTTGCTGCTCGACCCGGCCCGCGCGGCGTTCGCGGAAGCCGTGGAGGGGTTCGACCACCGGCCGAACGTTCCCATCGTCGGAGCCCAGCTCGGAAACGACGCCGGAGCGGTGGGGGCGGCGACCCTGGCCCTGGAGGAGGTCGGCGCGTGAGGGCGGGCCCGAAGCATGCCACCGTGATTTCGTGAGGATCGGGCTCGTCCTCCCCTTGTTCTCCGGTGACGCCGAGCGGGTGCTCTCGTTCGCCCGGCGGGCCGAGGAGCTCGGCTACGATGGCCTGTTCGCGTTCGATCATTTCTTCCCTCCGGGGGCGGCCAGGGACCGTTCTTCCCTCGAGGGGTTCACCATGCTCTCCGCCGTGGCCGCGGTCACGGATCGGGTCACAGTGGGAACGCTCGTGACGAGGGCCTCGCTCCGGCCGGCCGGGCTGGTGGCCAAGCTCGCCGCGGGGATCGACGACATCAGCGGGGGGCGGATGGTCCTCGGCATCGGGACCGGGGACCCCATCGACAGACCGGAGCACGAGGCCTACGGGCTCACGTACCTGGACAAGCGGGAGCGCCGGGCGCACCTGGTGGAGACGGTCCGCGCGGTGAAGGCGCTGTTCCGAGGGGAGCCGTGGCCGGGGGGCGGGTCGGTCCCGGCGGTCGCGGGCCCGATCGTCCCGCGGCCGGTCACGCCGGGGGGCCCGCCCGTCTGGATCGGCGGGTTCGCCGACGAGGTCGTCCGGATCGCGGGCCGGGAGGCGGACGCCTGGAATGGATGGGGGATGTCGATCCCCGAATTCGCCGGGAAGGTGGGCCTGCTCCGCGAGACGGCGACGGCGGCCGGGCGGACGGTGGAGGCGACGTGGGCCGGCATCGTGGTGGCGGGCAAGGACGAGGACCAGGCCGGGGAGATGCTGGACGCCCGAGCAAGGAAGGGGTTGCTCGAGTCGAGCGTTTGGGCGGGGAGTGCCTCGTCCCTAGTCTGGTGGTTCCAGGGCCTCGAGAAGGCCGGTGCGTCCTGGGCCGTCGTCGTGCCGGCCGGCCCGGCGGACCGCCTCGAGTTGATCGCCGAGCATGTGCTCCCGCACATGCGGCCCGCATCATGAGCGGCCAGGGCGACCTGGCGCAGCGCAAGCGTGTGCTGCGCAACCGGGTGCGTAACGTACGCGATGCCCTAACGCGGGAGGAACGGGCGAGGCGGAGCGAGGCGGCCGCGGCGAACCTGTTCGCGCAGCCGGAGATGAGCGGCGCGTCCACGGTGATGGCGTTCTGGTCGTTCGGGTCCGAGGTCGACACCGGCCCCACCATCCAACGGCTCGCAGACGAGGGACGCCGGGTCGTTCTGCCCAGGGTGGAGGGCCGCACCATCGTTGCCGTGACCTACCGGCCCGGCGATCCGGTGACCGAGGCATCGTTCGGCGCGATGGAGCCGACCGAGGGGCACGTCCTCCCGACGGAGGCCGTCGACGTGGTGGTGGCGCCCGGCCTGGCGTTCGACCGCCTCGGGTACCGCGTCGGCTACGGCGGCGGGTTCTACGACCGGTTCCTCCGGCGGACCCGTCCGGACGCGGTGACGGTCGGCATGTGCTTCGCGGTGCAGGTGGTGGACGAGGTGCCCCATCGGCCCGGGGACCTGCCCATGGACCTCGTCGTGACCGACGAAGGGGTGATCCGATGCAGCTGACCTCGACTTGAACGGCGAGTCAAACCCGTGGTTCGATACGAACCCGGGTCCCCGGAGGCGAGGCGACGATGGCGGAAGAGGAAGCGCTGAAGACCGCGTTCCACGAGGTCGCGCTGGCCGCGGGCGGCACGCACATCGCCGACGGCGGCTGGCTGTGGGTGGAGAAGTTCGGCGACGTCCGCAAGGAGTACGAGGCGGTCCGCGATGACGTCGCCGTGTGGGACGTCTCGCCCCTCAACAAGTGGGACCTCCGTGGGCCCGACGCGCTGAAGGCGGCACAGCGGCTCCACTCGAACGACATCCTCGGCCTCGACGTGGGGCAGGTTCACTACGGCGCGTTCCTCGACGAGGACGGGCTGATGGTCGACGACGGGACCGTGTTCAAGCTCTCGGACGACCACGTATGGGTCATGACGAACGGCAAGGACCACCAGGACCACTTCGGTGAAGCGCTGAAGGATCTCGACGTCGGATTCGAGTGGGTCGCGCTCCGGATGCCCCACCTTGGCGTGATCGGCCCGCGCGCTCGCGAGGTGGTGCAGGGCCTGACCGATGCCGACCTCAGCGGGCTGCGGTACTTCCGGTTCATCCCCGAGCCCGTGAAGGTGAGCGGCGTGCCCGTCTACCTGTCGCGCACGGGCTTCGGGGGCGAGATCGGCTACGAGCTGTTCCTGACCGACCCTTCGAACGCGGGCGACCTGTGGGACGTCGTCGTGAACGAGACCGGCGTCACGCCGTTCGGAGTGGAGGCCATCGAGATCCTGCGGATCGAGGCCGGGCTGATCGTCACCGACTATGACTACGAGGCCCACCAGCGAACGCCGTACGACTTCAACTTCGACCGGTTCGTCAAGCTCGATGCCCCGGGCGAGTTCCTGGGCAAGGACAAGCTGCGCGCTGTGGCGAAGAGCCCGCCGAACCGGTTCGTGACCCTGAAGCTTCGGACCGAGGATCTCCCCGAGTACGGGGCCGCGGTGCGGAAGGACGGCGAGGAGATCGGCGTCCTCACCAGCCCGACCGACAGCCCTCGGTTCGGCCCCATCGGGATGGCCGTGGTTCCGGCCGGTGAGGCCCGGGTGGGGAACACCCTCGAGGTAGCCCTGGGGGAGAGCACGATCCCGGCGACCCTGGACGTGCTCCCCATCTACGACACCGAGAAAACGCGCCCCCGGAGCTGAACCGGCGGCGGTTCCGCCACACGAGGCCCTCGCTGGGGTATCCTGAGGGCTGGAATCACAAGCCTGTGATTCGGGGCTCGATCCGGGAGGTCGGTCCATGTTGTTGCACACGTGCGCGCCGCCCAGGGACGAAGGGACGGAGGCGCAGACCCTGTGGGTATGCCCGCAGTGCGGGGCGGTGTGGGAGGCCGCACCCGATGAGGGCGGGATCTTCGACTTCGACCGGAACGACATCATCACGCGGGCGGCGTGGATCCGCGTCGAATCGGGCGTGCTGGCCGGCTAGAACAACCCGACGGTGCGGCCGTCCTCGTCGATGTCCACGTTCATGAAGGCGGGCGTCCTGCCCAAGCCGGGCATCCGCTGCATGTCGCCGCACAGCACGACGACGAAGCCGGCGCCGGCGCTCGGCACGACGCCGCGCACGGGGAGTCGCCACCCCTTCGGCCGGTTCAGCATCGCCGGGTCGTGCGTGAGGGACAGGTGGGTCTTGGCCATGCACACCGGGTACTCCGCGAACCCCAGGGCCTCCATCCGGGCGATGTCCTTCTCGGCCTGCGGCTGGTAGTCCACGCCGTCGGCCCCGTACAGCCGGTTGGCGATGGTCTCGATCTGGTTCCTGATCGGCGTCCCATGCGGCGAGAGCTGCGAGAACGAGCTCGGCTTGTCGCAGGCCTCAACGACTGCCTGCGCGAGCTCGAGGCCTCCGTTGCCCCCCCGGGCGAAGCCGTCGTTCAGGACGACCTTCTCCGCGCCGGCCTTGGCGGCGAGCTCGTCGATCACCTCAAGCTCGGCCGGGGTATCTGTGGGGAAGCGGTTGATCGAGACCACACACGGCAGCCCGTAAGCCTTCACCACGTCGATGTGGGCGGCAAGGTTCCCGGACCCCGCGCGAAGCGCGTCGAGGTCCTCCGCGGCGAGATCCTCGAACCGAATCCCTCCGTGGGACTTCAGTGCGCGAACCGTCGTGACCAGCACGGCCGCCGACGGCGCGAACCCCCCGAGCCGGCACACGATGTCACAGAACTTCTGGAACCCCAGGTCCGACCCGAACCCCCCCTCGGTCACGACGTGGTCGGCGAGCTTCAGCGCGATCCGGTCGGCGATGATCGAGTTGTTCGCGTGCGCGATGTTCCCGAACGGCCCGGCGTGGATCAGCACCGGCTGGCCCTCCAGGGTCTGCACGAGGTTCGGCTTGAGGGCGTCCTTCATCACCACCGCCAAGGCCCCTGCGACCTTGAGGTCCTCGGCCGTCACCGGCGTTTCGTCCGCGGAGTCGGCCACGACGATCCGTCCCAGCCGGGCCCGGAGGTCGCGCAGGTCCTCGGCGAGCGCGAGGACCGCCATGACCTCGGAGGCCGCGGTGATGACGAACTGGTTCTCGCGGGGGAACCCGTGAGCCTTGCCGCCCAGGCCGATCACCGTGTACCGGAGCTCGCGGGCATTCACGTCGAGCGCGCGGGGCCACGTGATGGAGCCCGCGTCGATGCGAAGCGGGTTCCCGTGGTAGATCGACGCGTCCAGGGCCGATGCGAGCAGGTTGTGGGCGGCGGTGACGGCGTGAAAGTCACCGTTCAGGTGGAGGTTGATGTCTTCCATGGGCACGACCTGCGCGTAACCGCCGCCCGTGCCACCACCCTTGATGCCGAACACCGGGCCCATGGACGGCTCGCGCAGGCACAGCACGACGTTCTTCCCGAGCTTGCCCAGTCCCTGGGCCAGCGAGATGGACGTGGTGGTCTTGCCCTCGCCCGCCTTGGTGGGGGTGATGGCCGTGGTGATGATGAGCTTCCCGTCGGGGCGGTCCTTCAGGCGGTTCAGGACCGACAGCTCAACCTTGCCTCGGAACCGGCCGAACGGCTCGAGCTCATCCGGTTCGATCCCCGTCGCCGCGGCCACCTCCGTGATGGGGCGGAGCGCGGCCTGCTGCGCGATCTCGAGCCCGCTCTTCATGGGATGACGGACCCTCCTCCTGACCCGCCGTTCAAAGGCCCCGTGAGGATACCCAGCATAATGGGCTGGTGGTCCAACCCATACCGCTTCGCCGCACCGTGACCAGGGCCCGGGTGCTCGCCGTTCGGGACGGCGCCACCCACGAGCTCGCCGACCGGCTGGTCACCGAGGAGCCCATGGAGATCCGGGTGGAGGGTCCCGGCCAGGCCCCCGTCCCGGTGTCCGTCACGATGCGAACCCCCGGCGCCGACTTCGAGCTGGCCGTGGGGTTCCTGTTCACCGAGGGGCTGATCGGGGGGCGCGATGACGTCCGGAAGGTCACCTACTGCGAGGACCTGGAGGACGACGAGCAGCATTACAACGTGGTGACGGTGAACCTCACCGGGCCCTTCGATGCCGACCGGCTCAAGCGGAACTTCACCACCACGTCCTCATGCGGGATCTGCGGGAAGGCCGCCCTCGAGCACGTGGAAGTCCAGTGCCGCGCGGTCACCCCGGGCCCAGACGTCTCTCGCGGCGTGATCGAAGGGCTCCCCGCGGGGCTTCGCGATGGCCAGAGGGTGTTCGAGGAGACGGGCGGCCTGCACGCCGCCGGGCTGTTCGCGCCGAACGGGAAGCTGCTCGGGCTGCGGGAGGACGTGGGGCGGCACAACGCCGTGGACAAGATCGTGGGGGACGCGCTCCTCGCGGGCGGTTTGCCGCTTTCCGAGCGGATCCTGCTGGTGTCGGGGCGAGTTTCCTTCGAGATCGTCCAGAAGGCCGCGGTGGCCGGGATCCCCGTCGTGGCCGCGGTCTCGGCACCGTCGTCCCTGGCTGTTGACCTCGCCGAGCGCCTGGGCGTGACCGTGGTGGGCTTCGTTCGTGACGGCCGGTTCAACGTCTACACCTACCCCGAGCGGATCGCCCTGTAGGCGCCGGGTCCCGCGGGCCCGTCCCCGGTTGAAAGGCGGGCTTAGAATCGTGGTCGAGGTCGGCGGAAGGAGGTCAGCTCGATGAGGAACGGCCGGACCCGACTCACCGAGCCGATGGTTCGCGAGAACGGCGGGCTGCGCGTGGCGACCTGGGACGAGGCCCTAGGCCGGGCCGCTGCGGGCCTGCGCGCCGCTCACGAGCGGAACGGCGGCAACGGGGTCGGCCTGTTCAGCTGCTCCAAGGCCACGAACGAGATGAACTTCATCGCCCAGAAGTTCATGCGTCAGGTCCTGGGCAGCAACAACATCGACAGCTGCAACCGCACCTGACACGCTCCCAGCGTGGTCGGTCTGGCCACGGTGTTCGGAGCAGGTGGGGGGACCAGTTCGTACGAGGAGATCGAGAACACCGATCTCATCGTGCTGTGGGGGTCGAATGCTCGCGAAACGCATCCGATCTTCTTCCACCACGTCCTGAAGGGGATTCGGAACGGAGCGAAGCTCTACGTCGTCGACCCTCGGCGCACGTCGTCGGCGGAGTGGGCGGACGTGTGGCTCGGCCTCGACGTCGGCTCCGACATCGCGCTCTCGAACGCCATGGCCAGGGAGATCATCCACGCCGGCCTGCACAACCGCACCTTCATCGAGAACGCCACGACCGGGTTCGAGGAGTATGGGGCCTCGGTGGAGCCGTGGACGCTCGGGGAGGGCGAGCGCGCCACGGGGATCCCGGCCGAGATCATCGGGGAGTTCGCCCACGCCTACGCGCGAGCCGACCGAGCCGAGATCTGCTGGACGCTCGGCATCACCGAGCACCACAACGCGGTGGACAACGTGCTGGCCCTGATCAACCTGGGCCTTCTATGCGGCCACGTTGGGCGCTACGGCAGCGGCCTCAACCCGCTCCGAGGGCAGAACAACGTGCAGGGCGGCGGCGACATGGGTGCCATCCCGAACAAGCTTCCCGGCTTCCAGGACATCGAGAAGATGCCCGAGGCCCGCGCCAAGTTCGAGAGCGCATGGGACTGCACGATCCCGCCGAAGTACGGCTGGCACCTGACGTTGATGTTCGAGGCCATGGAGCGGGGCGACCTCCGAGCGCTCTACGTGATCGGCGAGAATCCGGCCACGTCCGAAGCCGACGTGAACCGGGCCAGGCACCTCTTGGAGGGCCTGGACAGCCTGATCGTGCAGGACATCATGCTGACGCAGACCGCGGAGATGGCCGACGTGGTCTTCCCGGCCTCCGCGGCCTGGGCTGAGAGCGAGGGCACCGTGACGAACAGCGAGCGTCGCGTGCAGCGGGTGCGCAAGGCGCTCGATCCTCCAGGCGACGCGAAGGACGACATCTGGATCATCGCGCAGATGGCGAGGCGGCTGGGCAAAGACTGGGGCGACGTCACGCCGCGTGGAGCCTGGGACGAGCTGCGCTCGCTCTCGCCTATGCACGCGGGCATGGCATACGAGCGGCTGGAGGCGATGAACGGGATCCAGTGGCCGTGCCTCGACGAGGACCACCCGGGCTCGAAGTTCCTCCACGGCCGCCTGTGGGAGGAGGACCCGGAACGGCGCGGCCCGGCGGCTCCACTCTCCGTGGTGCCGTTCGAGCCGCCCGTGGACGAGCTGAACGAGGAGTTCCCGATCCGGCTCACCACCGGACGGCGCCTGGATTCCTTCAACACCGGCGTGCAGACCGGCGGCTACACCTCGCCCCTTCGCAAGCGGGAGGCCCTGTGCATCAGCCCCGAGGACGCCGAACGGCTGAGTGTGGCCGAAGAGGAGCGGGTGCTGGTCTCTTCGCGCCGCGGCAAGGTCGAGGCGCCCGTGCACATCGACCCCACGCTGCGGCCGGGGTTGGCCTTCCTGACCCTCCACTTCCCCGACCAGGTGGACACCAACGCCCTCACCATCGAGGCGTGGGACCCGAAGTCGGGCACGGCCGAGTTCAAGGCCAGCGCGATCCGGATCGACCGGATCGAGCAGCCCACCACGGCGGCAGGTGGCGGCGGCGGCGGCGAGTGAAGCTGGAACGGCGAGTGACGCCGGGGCCGCGAGGAAGAGAAGGAGCCGTGTGGACCTCCACCTGATGCAGGCGGCCCCGACCGAGGACGAGCGGGCGGCCGTCGACGCGGTCGTCGGTCCGCCGGAATCCGGGTGGCACGGCGGCGAGCGGAACATCGACCTCGAGGGACACGTCGGGTACGGGGGACGGGCCGCGCGGGAGCAACGTCACCTCCTGCTCCCGGCGCTCCACGCGCTCCAGGGCCGGGTGGGGTGGATCACCGAGGGAGGCTTGAACTACGTGTGCCGGCGGCTCTCCGTGCCGCCGGCCGAGGCCTACGGCGTGGCCAGCTTCTACGCCATGTTCTCGCTCGAACCGCGACCGAACACCGTCGTCCACGTCTGCGATGACATCGCGTGCCGGGTGAACGGCGCCGAGGTCCTGATCGAGCGGCTCGAGCAAGAGCTCGGCCCCGACCGAGCCGGTGGGCTCGTCCGGAGCCCCTGCCTGGGGATGTGCGAGCACGCGCCGGCGGCCCTGTTCCAGTCGGCGGGGCACGAGGCGACCGACGTATCCATCGGCTCGGTGACCATGGAGATGCTCGATCCGTTCCTGCACGGCGGGGGGTGGATCCGGAGCCCGAACGGCGGCTCCTTGGGGGGGCAGCCGCGAGAAGGGCTGCGGCTACTTCGTCGGGTCGGCGTGGTGGACCCGCGATCGCTCGACGATTACCGGGCCCACGGCGGATATGAGGCGCTCCGGATCGCGCTCGAGCTGGGGCCGGAAGGCGTGATCCGAGAGGTGAAGGACTCGAAGCTTCTGGGGAGAGGCGGCGCCGCATTCCCCACCGGGGTGAAGTGGGAGGCGGTGGCGAAGCAGCCGGTCCGTCCTCACTACTTCGTGTGCAATGCCGACGAGTCCGAGCCCGGCACGTTCAAGGACCGGGTCATCATGGAGTGGGACCCGTTCGCCGTGGTCGAGGCGCTCACCGTCGCCGGCTTCGCCACCGGCTCGGAGAAGGGGTTCGTCTACGTCCGGGGCGAATATCCGCTGGCCACGGAGATGCTGGAGAACGCCATCGAGCAGGCGCACACGCGGGGGTTCCTGGGCGAGGACGTGATGGGCGAGGGCTTCCGGTTCGACGTGGAGGTCCGGCGAGGCGCCGGCGCTTACATCGCCGGCGAGGAGACCGCCCTGTTCAACTCGATCGAGGGCAAGCGGGCCGAGCCGCGGAACAAGCCTCCGTTCCCCGTCACGCACGGGCTGTTCGGCAAGCCGACCGGCATCAACAACGTCGAGACCCTCATCAACGTCCTCGAGATCCTGCGGATCGGGGGACTCGCGTACGCCGAGATCGGGACCGACGACTCGACCGGCACCCGGCTGTTCTGCCTGTCCGGGTGCGTGGAACGACCGGGCCTGTACGAGGTCGAGTGCGGGACGATCCTTCGGGAGCTGCTCCGGCTGGCCGGGGGCGTGCGCGGCGGGGGCGAGCCCACGGCGATCCTGTTGGGTGGTGCCGCCGGCGGGTTCGTGACGACGGACCAGCTCGACATGCCGCTGTCGTTCGACGCGGCCCGCAGAGTGGGCGTGACGCTCGGGTCCGGCGTGGTCATGGTGTTCGACGACGCCGTCGACCTGGTGGACATCGTCCTTCGGATCGCGTCCTTCTTCCGCGACGAGTCCTGCGGCCAGTGCGTGCCGTGCCGGGTGGGCACGGTCCGCCAGGAGGAGGCGCTGCGCCGGTTGGTCGCGAGCTCGGAGATCGGCTCGCGGGACCAGGAGCTCCGGCTCCTGGACGAGATCGCCCAGGTCATGCGGGATGCCTCGATCTGTGGCCTCGGCCAGACGGCGGCGAGCGCCATCCAGTCCGCGGTCAAGCAACTGCATCTGTTCAACGGAGGACCGAGCTCGTGAGCGTTGTGCCCCTCGCCCCGCCGAAGCGCCTGGTCGAGATGGAGATCGACGGGAAGACCGTCCGGGTCCCCGAGGGCTCCACGATCCTCGAGGCCTGCCGGGGCGAGGGCATCGACACGCCGACCCTGTGCTACCTGGAGAGCCTGACGCCCGTGAACGTCTGCCGGGTGTGCGTGGTGGAGGTCGAGGGAGCGCGCGTGCTGGCGCCGGCGTGCTCGCGTGCGGTCGAAGCCGGGATGAAGGTGCGCACCGACTCCGAGCGGGTACGCCACTCCCGCCGGCTAGTCTTGGAGTTCCTGTCCTCCTCGGTGGACCTGTCGCTCGTGTCCGGGGACGTGAAGCGGTGGATCGACCAGTACGGGGCCGCGCCGGAGCGGTACGGCCCGACCGCCGAGACGGTCCGCCAGCCGGTGAAGGTGGACAACGACCTGTACGTCCGGGACTACTCGCGCTGCATCCTGTGCTACAAGTGCGTCGAGGCATGTGGGGTCGATGCCCAGAACACGTTCGCCATCGCCGTGGCCGGTCGGGGGTTCGACGCGCACATCTCCACCGAGCTCGACGTGCCGCTCCCGGATTCCGCCTGCGTGTACTGCGGGAACTGCATCGGTGTCTGCCCCACCGGCGCGCTGATGTTCCGGTCCGAGCATGAGATGCGGCAGGACGGAACGTGGGACGAGTCGAAGCAGGCCATGGTGGAAACGATCTGCCCCTACTGCGGGGTGGGGTGCGAGCTGGAACTCCACGTCCAGGACAATTCGATCGTGAAGGTGACGTCCCCCCTCGATCACGACATCACGAACGGCCACCTGTGCATCAAGGGCCGGTTCGGCTTCGCGTTCGTCCAGAGTCGCGAGCCCGCGGCCACCGACGCGGACGGCTAGCCTGGACCAGGCCGGCGACGTCACCGGCGTCGTGCTCGCCGGAGGGCGCTCCAGCCGGTTCGGTCGCGACAAGCTTAGGGAGCCGTATCGGGGAGCGCCGCTGCTTCACCACGCGATCCTGCAGCTCGCGAAGGTGTGCCAGGAGGTCGTCGTGGTCGTGGCACCCCGCGCTCCCGATCCCGAGGCACCCGTCGGCGCCCAGGTCCGGGTCGCTCGGGATCCGGAAGAGGGCCGGGGGCCCCTCGCGGGGCTGTCGGCCGCTTTGGGTGAGGTCCGGACCGAGCTCGCCCTCGTCGCGGGGGGGGACATGCCCGAACTTTCCGTCGTCGTCCTCGCCGAGATGCTCAGGGTGGCTCGCGAGGCCCCGGTGGACGCGGTGGCGCTTCAAGAGGGCGACACCTTCCGGCCCCTCCCGGCCGTGCTCCGAGCCGGGCCCGCCCGCGAGACGGCAGCCGGGCTCCTTCGCCGGGGGGAGGGGAGCCTCGTGGCGCTCCTCGGGGCCTTCCGGTTGGTGGTGATCGAGGAGCCCACATGGCACGCCCTCGACCCCACGGGAGTCACCCTCCTCGACGTGGACCGTCCGGAGGATCTGACCCCCTAGAGCGGGGGCGGGTCGCTCCGAGCCTGGTGGCACTCGGGCTACGACTTCCGGCGACATCAGAATCACCCGGACGAAGGCCAGGAGTGCCCGGCCGGACGATGCGGCGTAGGCCTCTCGAGCCAG
Organism: Actinomycetota bacterium; assembly: GCA_050692695.1. Lineage (GTDB taxonomy): Bacteria > Actinomycetota > UBA4738 > UBA4738 > HRBIN12 > AC-69. The sequence goes on along the minus strand of JBOGVI010000351.1, from coordinate 4,721 downwards.
ACACTGGCGGGCGATGTCCCTATCGGGAAATTGCCATGGACGAGGGAGGTCGTTCGGATGATGGTGGTGGGGACGCGGGCGGCTATCCGCGTGGCCGCGCCCGGGCACCGGCTCCGGCGCGCGCTCTCCGCGGGGCTCGCACTCACGTTCGCCGCGCTGCTCGCCGGGGCGTTCGAGCCGCCGCCCGATGGCTCCGCCCAGGTCGGGGCCAAGGTCGACCCCGGCGTGGCCCGGGTCGCCGAGCTCGCCCCCGGGTCGACTCTCCGGGTGATCGTCAGGGAGACGGATCCGCCGACGGACACGGCCGAACGGCTCGTCACCGACCTCGGTGGGACCGTCACCCACGAGCTGCCCATCATCGGGGCCTTCTCCGCCCACGTGCCGGCCTCCGCCTTGCCGGAGCTGGCCGGGTCCGACTCGGTGGGCCTGGTGTGGGGCGACGGCCGGATCCGCATGAGCGCGTCCCCCACCTCCGCGTACGACTCCCTGGAGCCCAACACGACGTGGCGGCAGACCATCCGGCTGTCCCAGCTCGATGGGACCTACGACGGGACGGGCGTCACCGTCGCGCTCCTCGACACGGGCGTGACGCCCTCGGCCGACCTGAGCGACCGGGTCCTGGCGAGAGTGGACCTCACGCCGGACCACGACGGATATGACCGCTACGGCCACGGGACGCACATGGCCGGGATCATCGTCGGGAACGGCTCGGCCTCCGGCGGGCAGTGGAGCGGTGTGGCCCCCGGCGCGAACCTCGTGTCGGTCAAGGTTGCCGGTGCCGACGGCTCCACCGACGTCTCGGTGGTCATCGCCGGCCTGCAATGGGTGCTGGCCAACCGGTGGACGTACAACATTCGCGTCCTGAACCTCGCGTTCGGCACGGACTCCGTGCAGAGCTACGGCGTCGACCCGTTGAACTACGCGGTGGAGCAGCTGTGGTTCTCCGGGATCCTGGTTGTGGCCTCGGCGGGGAACCGCGGTCCCGACGGCGGCACGGTCAACAAGCCGGGCGACGACCCCTTCGTCCTGACGGTTGGTGCCGCCGACAACCATGGCACCCCGGACCGGAGCAGCACGTCCGTTGCCCCGTTCTCGAGCTGGGGGTCACCTGATGGCTTCCGGAAGCCGGACGTCGTGGCCCCCGGGATCACGATCGTTTCCCTCCGTGCGCCGGGGAGCACCGTGGACGGGCTGCACCCGAATGCGCGCGTCGGCGACCTGTACTTCAAGGGGACGGGGACGTCCCAGGCGGCCGCCATCGTCTCGGGAGTGGCCGCGTTGATGTTCCAGGCGAACCCGTGGCTCACGCCCGACTTGGCCAAGGGAGCCTTCCTCAAGACGGCGTTCAGGAACGCCAGCTACACCTGGCCCACCGCGGGCGAAGGGCTGATCGACGCCCAGAGCGCCGTCCAGGCTGCGACCAAGGGCATCGGCGGCATCTCCTCCGCCAACGCGGGGCTGGTGCCGTCGACCGGCACCGGTTCCCTAGAGTCGAGCCGAGGGTCGTTCCACGTGATGGCCGACGTGAACGGCGACGGCACCCCTGAGGAGATCATCGGCGAGATCGACGTCCTGGGCATGTCCTGGTCGGCGACGTCGTGGTCGGCAACCTCATGGTCGCAGTCGCTGTGGAGCCAACTGACCTCGGTCTCCCCGGCGTGGGAGCTCACCCCGTGGACCGGGATCTCCTGGAGTGGCATGAGCTGGAGCGCGATCTCGTGGAGCGCGATCTCGTGGAGCGCCACCACCTGGAGCGCCACCACCTGGAGCGCGGACGTGTGGAGCTGACCAGATGAGCGAACGAACGAAGTTTCCCCTGTCGGCCCGGATCCTGATCCTGTCGACCGTGGCAGCCGGGGCCGCCGCCGCCGCCGCACGTGTGCCCGAGGTGGTCCTGTGGGACCAGGCCGACGTGTTCGCTTTCGCCGCTCTCGCCCTGGCCATCGGCGTGGCCGAGCAGTTCTCCATCCCCCTCAGGCACCGAACGGAGACGGTGAACTTCTCCCTGACCGACGGCCTGTGGGCCGCCGCCCTGCCGCTGGCGCGCCCCAGCGTGCTCACGTTCTCGCTGGCGGTCGGCGTCCTGGCCGGACAGACCCTCCGCCGGTGGGCCCCCCTGAAGGTGGCCTTCAACGTCGGTCAGTTCATCGTGGGCATCACTGTGGCCCAGGTGTTGTACGGCGCGCTCCACCCCAGCACGCCCCTCCAGCCGTGGACGTGGGCCGCCGTGGCCCTGGCGATGTTCGCCTACTTCGTGGTGAACGCGAACCTCGTGGTGCTGGTGGTCTCCCTGGTGGAGCGGAAGCGGTTCATGACCGTCTTCCTTCCTCCGCTCGCCCTGAACGTGTTCCACTGGGCCGGCAACACTGCCCTCGGGATCCTGGGAGCCATCCTGTGGGCCACCGGCCCCGCCGGGCTGCCGCTCCTCGCGTTCCCCATGGGTCTCTCGTACGTGGCGTATCGGCAGTGGGTGAGGAGCCTTCGGGAGCGGAATCAGATGCGAGACCTGTACGAGGCGGGACTCGCCCTGGCCGGTCCGCTGGAGGCGGCCGGCGACTTCCGGCCGTTCCTGGTCGTGTTGGAGCAGGTGCTCGAGGCCGAAGCGGTGGAGCTGGTTGTGCTGGACGACGATCGCATCACGGTGCATGGCTCGGGGGGGACGCGGTCGTTCACGCCCGCCCCCGGCGCACGTGGCGATCGCCCCGCGGTCGAGGCGTTCGTGCGCGTGCACAAGGGCTTGGCGCCTCAGATCGCGCTGATCGGCGGATCGGACGAAGCGAATGGGGTGATCGCCGTGTACCGAGAGGAACCGCTGGGCTCCTCGGAGCGATCGATCCTGGACACGCTAGGCTCGCAGATCTCCGTGCTGCTGCAAAACCACCGGCTGTTCTTCCAAACGTTCGAGCAGGCGCAGCTGGCCGAGATCGTCGCCCACACGTCGGACGGCGTCTTCGTGGTGGCCCACGATGGGCAGATCCTGTCGTGGAACCCGGCCATGGAGCGCATCTCCGGGTTCACCCCGGAGGAAGTCGTGGGCAAGAGGTTCGAGCAGGTCCTGGAGCCGGGCGTGCTCCCCGACACCGAGCCGGCATCGTCCGCCGAGCGCCCGGGTCCCGGCGAGGGCCGCGACTCGCTTCTGGTGACGAAGGCGAAGGGCCGGCGGTGGATCCGCCACACGGGCACCCCCATCCGGGACAGGGACGGAGCGCCGAGAGGGTGGGTCGTCGTGGCCCACGACGTCACAGCAGAGGTGCAGACGGAACAGATGAAGAACGATTTCGTGGCCATGGTGTCCCACGAGCTCCGAACGCCGCTCACCCCATTGAAGGGGTTCCTGACGAGCCTCCTCCAGGGCACGGCGGAGGACTCTCCGGAGGCTCGCCTGGAGTACTACCGGATCATGCTGCGGCAGGCGGACAAGCTGGAGCGGCTGATTACGGACCTGCTCGACGTGTCCCAGATCGACTCGGGCGCCATGGTGGTGGATACTTCCCCGGTCGAGCTCACCCGGCTGGTCAATGAGCAGGTGGCGGACTTCGAGGCGGACCAGCCGACGCGATCGATCGGCCTGACCGAGCCCGACGGCCCCATCCTGGTGATGGCGGACCCATTTCGAACCCAGCAGGTGATCGTCAACCTGCTGTCCAACGCCCTCAAGTACTCGCCGCGGGACGCCTCGGTCGAAGTGACCGTGCTCGCGGTGGGAGGCGAGGGCGTGGTGGCGGTTCGGGACCGGGGGCCGGGGATCCCCCTCGACGACCAGAGCCGGGTCTTCGACCGGTTCTACCGGGCGGAGAACGGGTCCGACCGGCGGACGGGCGGCACGGGACTCGGCCTGTTCATCGCCCGCCAGCTCGTTGAAGCGATGTCGGGCCGGGTGTGGCTGGTGTCCAGGCCGGGCCAGGGCTCCACCTTCTCGTTCAGCCTCCCCAGGGCCGACCTGGTCTCGCTGGTCGGGCCACAGAACGGCGGCCGCGCGACGAAGGTTCCGCTCGACAGCCGCTCCACCCGGGCCTGACCGCGGGCTGCGCCGGTGGCCCGCCGAATGGGGCGAAGTCCTTGCGGCAGATGGTATCCGGGCCGGTCGTGGAGTAGGCTCCCGGACGAAGAGCGGGCCGGCCCGGACCCGCGCATCAAACCCCCTCCGGAAAGGACCTCGACATGCCGCGCCGCGTGCTGATCATGGGCGCTGCGGGACGGGACTTCCACAACTTCAACGTGCTCTTCCGCGACGATCAGCGGTACCAGGTCGTCGCGTTCACCGCCACCCAGATCCCCTTCATCGAGAACCGCATGTACCCGCCGGCGCTGGCCGGGTCCATGTACCCCAAGGGCATCCGCATCTACGACGAGGGCGAGCTGACCCGGCTGATCAAGGAGCTGGGGGTTGCCGAGGTCGTGTTCGCCTATTCCGACGTCTCGCATGAGCACGTGATGCATAAGGCGAGTGAGGCCATCGCCGCCGGGGCGAACTTCGTGCTCCTCGGGCCTGACGACACGATGCTCGAGGCGACGGTGCCGGTCGTCGCCGTGTGCGCGGTTCGCACCGGGGCCGGCAAGAGCCAGACCACCCGGGCCGTGGCCCGGATCCTCAGGGAGAACGGCAAGCGCGTCGTTGCCGTACGGCATCCCATGCCGTACGGCAACCTGACCGCCCAGCGGGTGCAGCGGTTCGCCACCCTGGAGGACCTGGACCGCCACAAGGTGACCATCGAGGAGCG
>JBOGVI010000350.1:0-4024 GCA_050692695.1 Actinomycetota bacterium | reverse complement strand
CGGCTCCCTCGTGATCGAGCCACCTGACCTCGATCCCCCGGTCCTCGAGCCACTGGGCCAGCCCCTTCGCCGCCCTCACGGCGGCCTCCCGGGCCGGGTGGACCACGAACCCGACCGTTCTCACCGGCGGACCCCCATCCGTCGCCCTTCATCCATGGCCGGCGTGACGTCCACGGCCCGCGCCGAGCCGTCCTTCGTGGCGTGCAGGAAGAACTCGACGTTCCCGGCCGGTCCTGGAAGGGGCGAGGCCATCACGGCTTGCGGCGAGAGGCCGGCGCCCGTGCACGCCTCGGCCACCCGCTCCACGGCCCGGCGCCACACCGCCTGGTCGCGCACCACGCCGCCCTCCGCCACCTCGTCGGGACGGGCCTCAAACTGCGGCTTGACCAACAGCACGAGTTCGGCCCCGTCCCCTGCCAGGCGCGCCAGGACAGGTATGACCGTCCGCAGCGAGACGAACGAGAGGTCCGCCACCACCACCTCGGGCGCGAAAGGGAGCTCGCCGGGCCGGAGGTTCCGCACGTTCGTTCGCTCCAGCACAGCGACCCTGGGGTCCTGCCGGAGCGTCCATGCGATCTGACCGTATGCCACGTCGACGGCGGCGACTCGGGCGGCGCCCCGCCGAAGCAGGCAGTCGGTGAACCCGCCCGTGGAGGCGCCGGCATCGAGACAGTCGCGGCCCGCGACATCGACCCCGAACCGGCCCAGGGCGGCTTCGAGCTTCTCCCCGCCTCTCGAAACGAACCGCCGGGGGGGACCGAGCAACTCGATCGGCTCGTCCGGAGCGACCAGCGTGGACGGCTTGTCGGCCGGACGCCCCCCCAGGATGACCTCGGCCCGCCGGACGGCCGCCCGGGCTTCGGTTCGCGTGCCGGCCAGGCCGCGACGGACGAGCTCCGCGTCCAGCGGACGGCGGGTCACCGCGGTCCGGCTCAGCCCATGGCCTTCCGGGCGGATGGACGCGCGGCGGTGCGCTTCTCGGCCGAGACCTTCTTCGGCGCGGAGCTCTTCTTTGCCGGCCGCTTCGCGGCGACCCGCTTGGGTGCCCCCCGCTCCAACTCCCGGATCCGCTTCTTGAGGGCGTCGACTTCATCGCGAGTGGCCGCGCCCATCGTCTTGAGCTGGGCCTTCACCTCACGCCTCACCAGCGCCCCCAGCCGGTCACGGCTCTTGCTCGACCACTTCATCAGGTCCTTGGCGGCCTTCTGGACCTGGTCCTTGCCCTGGCCCTTCATGACCGACCTGGCCATCTGTTGGGCCTTGGCCGGCGACAGCTTGTCCATCGCCGCATCCATGTACCTGCGAACCTCGCTCATCACCATGGCTCGTTCCTCCCGTTGCCGCCCGATCCCACCGGCCTCAGGATACCCCGGGCCTCAACCCCTCCGGCACAGCACCCTGCTAGGCTCCCGCCCGGTGGATAGGGGAAGGGACCGCCCGTGATCCCGATCCGCGACGTGAACCCAACGAGCAGACGGCCCTGGGTCACGCTCGCGCTCATCGCCACCAACGTCATGGTCTTCCTGCTGTGGCAGCCGACCTTCGCCGCGAACAGCGCCGACCGTTCCATCTTCTTCTTCTACTGCAACGCCGTCGTGCCCTGGGAGGTCACCCACCAGATGGACCTGGCCGACGGAGGAGCCCCCGCGCGCCGGGCCATCGAGGATGACCTGCCGCAAGAATTCGGACCCCAGCGCGGAACCCTGCTCCAGCGGGAGCTCCAGCGGCAGTGTCCCGACAAGAGCTGGGCCCTGTCGATCCTCGTGGCGATGTTCCTGCACGGGGGGTGGCTCCACATCGGCGGGAACATGCTGTTCCTTTGGATCTTCGGGAACAACGTGGAGGACCGGCTGCGTCCGGTAACGTTCATCCTCTTCTACCTGTTGGGGGGGCTGGCCGCGACGGCGCTCCAGCTCGCCTTCGGTCCGAACTCCACCATCCCAAACGTCGGGGCCTCCGGCGCCATCGCCGCCGTCCTCGGGTCCTACCTCGTGATGTTCCCCCGCGCGCGCGTGTACACGCTGGTCATCTTCATCTTCATCACCGCGGTCGAGCTGCCCGCCGTGGTGCTGCTGGGGGCATGGTTCGTCCTCCAGCTGTTCAGCGGGGTCGGCAGCCTGACGGAGGAGGTGAACGCCGGCGTGGCCTACTGGGCCCACGTCGGCGGGTTCGTGTTCGGGGCGGCGGTCACATGGCTGTTCTTCCGAGGGCGCGGAGAGCAGCAGCGCATGACGGAAATCCCGCAGCGCCCCGACTTCTTCTAGGGGGGGCCGCCGGCCGGCCTCAGCCCGGAGCGAGGGGTGCGGGGGCGGGTTCCTCGAACAGCGCCGACAGGTCGGGGGCGACGTACGTGGGGCGAACCTCGGTCCCGGCCAGGTCCTCCTTCCTTGTGACGCCCGTCAGCACGAGCAGCGAGTCCCACCCGAGCGCCGCGGCGCCCGCGATGTCCGTATCGAGCCGGTCGCCCACAACGAGGGGTCGTCCGTGGCCGGCCCGCCGCAGGGCGGCCAGGTACAGCGGAGCGTGGGGCTTCCCGACGATCTCCGGAACCGCGCCGGTGGTGGTCGCAACAACCGCGAGGAGAGCGCCGGCTCCGGGCCACAGCCCATCGGGCGCCGGGTAGGAGGGATCGGCGTTGGTGGCGATCAACCGGGCGCCCCCCTGGACCAGCAGCGAGGCGGTGCGGAGCTTCGCATAGTCGGCGGATCGATCCCACCCCACGACGACGTGGTCCACCCGCTCGGGCTGGCCATCCACGACCGTCACGCCGGCGTCCGAAAGCGCGATCCTGATCCCCTCCTCCCCCACCACGAACGCCGACCCGCCGCCCCGCGACGCCAACAGGTCCGCCGTGGCCAAGGCGGATGAGACGATCTCGGACGGCGATGCCTCGATGCCCAGCCCGGCAAGCGTCTGGGCCACCCGCTCCGGAGTTCGGCTCGAGTTGTTGGTCATGAACACGACCCGGCCGCCGGCCAACCGGAGCCGGGCCACGGCCTCCCCGGCGAGCGGCACCACGCGGTCGCCTCGATACAGCACGCCGTCGAGATCGAACAGGAAGCAGTCGTACCGGTCGGCCATGGCCATCAGCCGGCCAGGCGCCGAAGGGCCCGCTCGTAATCGTCGTTCCCCGGGCGCATGGCGATGGCCAGCTTGAGGTGGCCGATGGCGCGGGTCCGCTCGCCCGTGCGCTCGCATGCCAGCCCCAGCGCGAAGTGGGCCCAGTCATCCGAGGGGTTGATGTGGACGGCCTTGGCGAACTCGCGTCGAGCCCGGGCCATCTTGCCCGACATGAACAGGGCCCGCCCCAGCGCCACGCGGATCGAGGCCTTCTCCGGCTCGAGCAGCTTGGCCATGGATAGCATCATGGCCGCCTGGTGGGGATGGCCCTCCTCCAGGAAGCGCTTCCCCTTCGAGAACAGGTCGTATGCGGTCTCGCGTTCCAGGCGTTTGCTATACACAGAGTCGCCGTGTCCCAGATCTCACCGTTCGTCGGCCTGCTTTTCGATCGGTCCCGGGTCGGACCTCTGGAGCGGGTCACCACCCCGCCCTACGACACGATCTCGCCTCGGGTCCAGCGCCGGTTCCTCCACGCCAGTCCCCACAATGTCATCCGACTCGACCTCGGCGAGGACCGCCCCGGAGACGACCAGGTCGAGAACAAGTATATGCGGGCCTCCGCGGACCTTCACCGGTGGCGGAACGATGGTGTCCTGGTGGAGACGCCCCGGCCGGCCTACTACCCGTACGAGATGAGGTTCGCGCTCCACGGCACGAGCCGGCGGGTCCGTGGGCTGATCTGCGCCGTGGAGCTGGAGAGATGGGGCGGCTCGATCCTGCCTCACGAGCGCATCATGCCGGGGCCGGTCGAGGATCGGCTCCGGCTGATCCGCGCCGTCCGCGCCAACTTGTCCAGCATCCATGCCCTTTTCTCCGGGCCCTGCCCGCCTCTCTCCGAGCTCTTGGCGCGGATGTCGAGGACCGAACCGGCAGCCCAGGCCGCGGACGAGGAGGGGGTGGAACA
>JBOGVI010000349.1:0-1632 GCA_050692695.1 Actinomycetota bacterium | reverse complement strand
GCCGAGGGCCGATCGCCTCCAGAGCCGAGCCGGGCGGGGCGCCCTTCACGCCCACGAAGGCGTGCGACTTCCGAAAGCGACCCCGGAGATCGGCCGCGGCGCCGAGGGTGCGTAGGGCCTGCACCGCCTCCTCGGTCAGCTTCTCGGATCCATCGTCCCGCACCGCCCCCGCCACGATGGTGCCCGGGGGGAGCGCCTGGACCCAGCCCGCGAGCCACCGGGACGGCGGGCGCCGGGCGTGGGTGTCGAAGGCAGCGGCAGCCAGCACGCGGCCTCGCTTGTCGAGCGCGACGAGGTTGTAGCCGCGCTGGTTCGGGGACAGCTCGGCTCCGTTCAGCTGGATCGAACCGACATCCCCGTGAGGCAGCCCGCCGCTCACGACGCGCACGTCGCCCGGGCTCATCGCGCCGGTCGTCCCGACCCGATAGCGGGCGTCCTCCGCCGGCACGCGCCGCCAGTAGCCGTAGCGGAGGGCGATCCGGTTCGGGGCCACACGGGAAAACCGCGGCGAGAGGATCGCTTGCGTCGTGATCGGTCCGTCCAGTGGGATCTCCCGGATGACTCGGCCATTGAGCGACAGGCCAACCCACTGGGTGAGGTCGGGGTCGGCCGCGAGGGGTCGGACGCCCACGCGCACCGCAGGGTGGGCTCGAACGAAATCGTACGAGACCCACCGCTCGAGCTCGGTGCCCGCCTCCGGTAGCGGCACGACCTCGTACAGGTCATCCTTGCCGAAGGTCCCCCGGAAACGGAGGACCGCCGGCGGGTCTCGCCGGAGCGCGTGCCACGCCAGGCGTGCCTCGTTGCTGATCGCCCGGTCGCCGAGGCGGACGACGAGGTACCGAAGCGGATAGATCCGACGGAATGCCGCCTGCGCCTCGGGAGCGGGGAAGACGGTCTCGTGCGGCTTGAGCAAGTCGGCGAACTCGCGCACCGTTGGTGTGGTGAACCCCGACAGGCCGTTCACGAGACGCCGACGATGGTCGAGGGCATGGACCATGGCGTCCGCATCCGAATTTCGCACGTTGGTCGGCCACTCGAGAACCGCGACGTCGTCCGGATCGGCTCGCAGGACCTCATCCACCGGCCGGGGGGTCCAGGCCACCCGCTGGTAGCGGGCCGGGGTGACCGCGTACTCCAGCCCGAGGGCCAGGAACAGGACACCGACCAGGCCCCACCGGAGCACCGGCCGAGCCCCCAGCTCGAGCGCACGCAGGCCGAGCGCAGCAAGGAGGCCGAGCGCCGCCACGGCGACGACCGCGAATCGCGTCGTCACGCGAAGCCCGTGCAGGATCGGGAAGAGCTGGTAGAGGCTTAGATAGGGCCCTGCCCCGACGGGCTCCCGCCGGACATGCACGACCGGGCCAAGCGCCAGGATGACGAACACACCGGTCAGGAGGAGGAGGAGCCGCACCCAATCCCCCTCGCTCAGCCGTCGCGGCGCGCCGCTCCGGCTCACCGCCCAGCCCCGGAGGGCGAGGAGCACGAACCCGAGGACCGCCGCCGGCCCGAGAAGCGGGGCCGGCTGCCGGAGGGGGCCTGGGGACACGAGACTCGGGAACCCGGGGTAGTAGGCTAAGATCCAACCGGTCCCGAGCAGCGTGGCCGCCAGGATCGCGAGCACTCCCCGCC
>JBOGVI010000348.1:0-3824 GCA_050692695.1 Actinomycetota bacterium | reverse complement strand
ACTTCGAGCTGGTGGAGGCGGAGCAGCGCACGGAGGCTGCCACCGTGCTGCTGCTCGACCTGTCGTTCTCCATGCCCCTTCGAGGGCACTTCGTCCACGCGAAGCGGATGGCCCTGGCGCTTCACGCGCTGATCGAGGGGCGGTACCCCCACGACCGGCTGTACATGATCGGGTTCTCCGACTACGCGCGGCAGATGCAGCCCAAAGACCTCACCGCGGCCGGATGGGAGCGCGTGTACGGGACGAACATGCAGCACGCGTTCAACCTGGCCGGCCGGCTGCTGTCGAAGCACCCCCGCGCGACCCGCCAGGTCATCGTGGTCACCGACGGCGAGCCCACCGCGCACCTCGAGGGCGAGGAGGTGTTCTTCTCGTGGCCACCCGTGCCGAGGACGGTCCAGCTCACGCTGGCCGAGGCCCTGAAGCTCTCGAAGACCGGCGTGACGCTGAACGTCTTCATGTTGGAGGACTCGCCCGGCCTCATCCGTTTCATGGAGCGCCTGGCCAAGCTCACGGCGGGACGGGTGTTCCTCATGGCCGACCGGGAGCTCGGCGCGTTCATCGTCCGCGACTACGTGTCCCGCCGCGCCCAGTAGCGCCCGATCCTGGGCACAGCAGCGCCCGCTCCGCCTGCGCTGCAAGACGTTCGGAAGGTCAGCGCGCGGTGTCCCACCAGAGGGTCACCACGGCCTGGTCGGTGGGGCCTGCCGACCATAGACCATCCTGCTCGACCAGCCGGTCGCCCAGGGCCGATGCGATCTCCTGGTCGCGGTCCGGCAGCAGGCACAGGCGGCGCCGAACAAGCGAGACGGCGTCCTCCCTCGCCGGGAACCCGCCCGTTCTGGGAGGGCGCATCACCTCCTCCGTGCGGACGTCGAGCCCCAGCTCGCGAAGGGCCTCCTCGGCGTCGTCGGCGGTTGGGCGCGTGGGGCGTTCCAGCCCGTGGAACCGGAGCCACAGGTCGCTCATCCAGGCGAGGGGGTGAGTGGCCGTGATCTCGATGACCACGCGGGCCCGGGCGTGCCCGTCCAGGGCCCGGGCGAAGGGCTCGAGGTCCTGCACGTTGTACAGGACGTGGCTGCACACCACGACGTCGGCCGGATCGACATCGCCCGCAACGTCGGGCCATCTGCCCAGGACGGCGACAATCTCCACGGCCGCATCCGTGGCCGCCTGGCGGAACGCTTCCAGCATGTCCTCCGAGGTGTCCACGCCGGTGATCCGGGAGGCCCGCGGGGCGAGAGGCAGCGACGCGGCCCCCGCGCCCACCCCGACGTCCAAGACGGTTCCTCCCTGGGGCAGGGATTCCGCGGCGCGGAGCACCGACGGCGTCGGTTCGGTGGTCAAGGCGGCCTCCGCTCGCCGGCGGAACAACTCGGTGGGGTAGGTCCACGGGGACTCCGAGGCCCGGGCCAGGATCTCCTCGGGGATGCCCCACCCGCCCAATGCCCCACCCCATCGCTCTACGGCGTTCACGTGGCGACCTCCATGCGCCCTCAGCCGGCGCCGGATCGGTCGAGCTCGGACAGAACCTCGTCGGTGTGCTCGCCGAGCCGGGGGGGCGGACGGCGAACCGTGGGAAGGTGGCCGAACGAGCGGATGGGGTTCGCCACCAGGCGAAGAGTCCCCCGCACCGGGTCCTCGACCTCCTGGATCACGGTGGAGCCCTCCGGCGATGCGAACACCTCGTCCAGCCTTCGGACCGGAGCACACGGTACGCCCGCGTCCTCCAGCGCCTCGAGCCACCACGCGGCGGGCTTGCTCCGGAAGATCTCCTCCAGCATCGGGATGAGGTCGGCGCGGTTGCGCACCCGGGCCTCGTTCGTGGCGAACGCCGGATCGTCTGCGAGATCCGTTCTCCGGGCCACCTCGCACGTCAGCCGGAACAGCTTGTCGTTCCCGGCCGCCAGGATGAACGGGCGATCGGCCGTCTCGAAGAGCTGGTACGGCACGATGTTGGGGTGCTGATTCCCCATGGGGCCGGGGACGACCGCGCCCAGGAGATAGTTCGCGGCCTGATTCACGAGCGCGGCGACGCTCGCCTCGAACAGCGACACCGTGATCTTCCGCCCCCTGCCGGTGCGGGCCCGGCCGAGCAGCGCGGCCTGGATACCGTTCGCCGCGTACAGCCCGGCGATCACGTCGAGGAGCGCCACCCCCACCTTCGTGGGCTCGCCGCCCGGGTGGCCGGTGAAGCTCATCAGGCCCGAGAGGGCCTGGACGATGATGTCGTAGCCGGGGCGCGAGGCCCGCTCGCCCTCCTCCGAGAAGGCCACCAGCGAGCAGTACACGAGTCCGGGGTTCTCCGCAGCCAGGGTCTCGCGGTCCAGGCCGAAGCTCGCCATGAGACCGGGGCGAAAGTTCTCCACGACCACGTCCGCCGTTCGCGATAGGGCACGTGCAGCCTTGGCTCCATAGAGCGAGTGAAGGTCCAGGGCCACCGAGCGCTTGTTCCGGTTCAGCGAAAGGAAGTAGGTGGCGTCCTCGCCCACGAACGGCGGTCCCCAGCCCCGGGTGTCGTCACCGGTCCCAGGCCGCTCGACCTTGATCACGTCGGCTCCCAGGTCGGCCAGGATCATGGTGGCGAGCGGCCCGGCCAGGACCCTCGAGAAGTCGACCACCCGCACCCCGGCAAGGGGCGCGTCCTCCACCGCCTCGCCGGCGGCCTGGTCGCGGCGGCCCGACACGGGATCTCCAGGAACGGGACGAAGAGAGGAGCCACCGGAACCCGAGGGTTCCAGCGGCTCCGCCCGCTTTATACCCCACCGTGTCCGGCCCGGTCAAATCCGGGCCGCCATCCGGTGCCGCGGGGCGGCACCGGGTGGCGGCCGGCCCCGGAAGTTGCCACGATGAGGGCTACATGAACCAGGAGAGCCTGGACCGGGCCAATGCCTTCCTGGCCGCCGTGGCAGCCAGGGTGGAGCCGGGCGATGTATTGGACGCCACCCCGGCCGACATCGCGAAGGACATGGGCATGCCGGAGCCGCTGGCGGCGGCTCGGGCCGTTCGGGCCCTGCTGGCCCGGCGGCGCCTGGAGGTGACCGACGGGAAGTACCGACTCCTGGACGCCAGGCCGATCGAAGCCGGGGAACGGGAACAAGTGCCGCGGCCTCGCCGGCCCCGCCAGCCCAAGGAGGCCAGAGACGAACCGCCGGGGCCAGCGTCCCGGCCGACCTACTCGGATGTGGGCCGAGAGGCCATCGAGCGGCTAGTCGAGCTGGGCCGGGAGGTCGCATCCCTCCGGGCCAGCCTCCGCACGGCCCGGGAAGAGGCTCGAGAGGCCCGGGAGGCCAAGGACGAGGCCGAGCGCCGGGCCCAGGCGCTCTCCAGCCGGGTCCGGGATCTCGAGGCCCGGGCCGAGATGGCCGAGGCCAACCTGAGGACCCTCCTCGCCGCGGCTAAGGGGTCCGGCCGCGAGGTTCCCGTGGGCGACACCGAGATGGAGGCGATCCTGGGGGTGCTGAAGGGCGACGAGGAGCCGCCCCCCGGCTAGGAACCCCCAGCGCTCCTCGCCACACCCCTGGCCGCGGCCGTGGCAAGGTGGCACGCGGCGAAGTGCCCCGGTCGGAGCTCCACCAACCCGAGGTCCTCGCCCCTGCACTTCGGCTCGACGCCCGCCGCGGCCGCTTTGCCGGAGGCCACCTCGGGACATCGGGGGTGGAACCGGCAGCCCGGCGGGATGTTCGTGGGGTCCGGCGGCTCGCCGGTCAGGAACGGCCGGTCGATCCCGCCCGCCTCCGGCACGACCTCCAAGAGGGCCCTGGTGTACGGGTGCAGTGGGTTCGTCAGCACCTGCTCCGCCGGTCCGATCTCCACGATCCGGC
>JBOGVI010000347.1:0-3326 GCA_050692695.1 Actinomycetota bacterium | reverse complement strand
GTGTTCTCCATCGGCATGTCACTCGGCGGCCCCACCGGATACGCCATCAACCCCGCACGGGATCTCGGCCCGCGGATCATGCACTTCGTCCTGCCCATCGCGGGCAAGGGCCACTCCGACTGGAGCTACTCGTGGATCCCGGTCGTCGGCCCGATCATCGGTGGAATCCTGGGGGCGCTTGTGGGGAAGGGCGTCTTCCCGTTGTAGGCGGCCCAGATCGCCGCGGAAAGGAGCGCATGTGAAGAAGCTGATCAACAAGCCGGAAGACGTCGTTACCGACGAGCTCCAGGGCATCGCGGCGGCCCATCCAGACCTGGTCCGGGTCCACACCGACCCGAACTTCGTCGTCCGGGCCGATGCACCGGTGAAGGGGAAGGTGGCGCTGGTGTCGGGAGGCGGCTCGGGCCACGAGCCCATGCACGGCGGCTTCGTTGGCGTGGGCATGCTCGATGCCGCGTGCCCGGGCGAGGTGTTCACCTCGCCCACGCCTGACCAGATGCTCGCGGCCACCAAGGCCGTGAACGGCGGTACCGGCGTCGTCCACATCGTCAAGAACTACACCGGCGACGTCATGAACTTCGACATGGCGGCCGAGATGGCCCGCGGTGAGGGAATCGAGATCGAGTCGGTCCTCGTGGACGACGACGTGGCCGTGCAGGACAGCCTGTACACGGCCGGCCGGCGCGGCGTGGGGACGACCGTCCTCATGGAGAAAGTCGCCGGCGCGGCCGCGGAGGAGCGCCGGCCCCTGAAGGAGGTCGCGGAGATCGCCCGGCACGTGAATGCGAACGGGCGGAGCATGGGCATGGCCCTGACCTCCTGCACCGTTCCGGCGGCCGGCAAGCCCACGTTCGAGCTCGGCGACGACGAGATGGAGATCGGCATCGGGATCCACGGGGAGCCGGGCCGGGAGCGGATGAAGCTCAAGCCGGTATCGGAGATCGTGGAGATGATGGCGGTCGCCGTCGTGGAGGACATCCCGTACAAGCGGGGCGATCAGGTCCTCGCGTTCGTCAACGGCATGGGGGGCACGCCGCTCATCGAGCTCTACGTGGTGTTCAACGAGGTGAACAAGTTCCTGGAGGGACGTGGCGTCAAGATCGCCAGGAACCTGATCGGCTCGTACATCACGTCGCTCGAGATGGCGGGGTTCTCCATCACGCTGCTCAAGCTGGACGACGAGCTCACGAAGCTGTGGGACGCGCCGGTCAAGACCCCGGGGCTGCGGTGGGGCGCCTGAGCGGGCTCTCCCGGCGCCGGCGAAGGACGAAGGAGGGTTGGTGAGCGTCCCGTACGACCACGTGGTCCAGTTCGTCAAAGGGTTTGCGAAAGTGGTGGCGGAGAACAAGGAGTACCTCACGCAGCTCGACTCCGCCATCGGCGACGCGGACCACGGGATCAACATGGATCGTGGGATGAGTGCCGCCCTCTCCAAGCTGGACGGCGTGCCGGAGGGGGACGTCGGCAACCTGTTGAAGACGGTAGGGATGACGCTCGTCTCTACCGTGGGCGGCGCCGGCGGGCCCCTATACGGCACGCTGTTCTTGCAGATGGGCACGGCCGTGGCAGGCAAGCCCGAGCTCTCCCTGCAGGACTGGGCCGGGGCCCTCACGAAAGGGCTGGAGGGCGTGATCATGCGGGGGAAGGCCGAGCTCGGGGACAAGACGATGGTCGACGCGCTGGCGCCGGCCCGTGACGCGCTGAGGGAGGCCCTCGACGAGGGGGCCTCCTTCGGCGACGCGCTGCGGCGTTCGGCGGCCGCGGCGGAGGAGGGGATGAAGGGGACGATCCCACTCGTGGCCCGGAAGGGACGGGCCAGTTACCTCGGCGAACGGAGCGCCGGCCATCAGGATCCGGGAGCGACGTCCTCGTATCTGCTGCTGAAGACGGCCGCGGACACCTGGACGGACCCGGACCCATAGGAGGAAGAGGAGAAGGAGGCGCCATGGCGGAGTACGCAGGAGCGCTCGACCAGGGTACGACCAGCACGCGGTTCATGATCTTCGACCACAGCGGCAAGGTGGTCGGGATCGATCAGAAGGAGCACGAGCAGATCTATCCGAAGCCCGGGTTGGTCGAGCACGACCCGATGGAGATCTGGCAGCGCTCCGAGGAGGTGATCAGCGGGGGCTTGAAGAAGGCCAAGGTCAAGGCGGAGGACCTCGCGGCGGTCGGCGTCACGAACCAGCGCGAGACCACCGTGGTATGGGAGAAGTCCTCGGGAAAGCCCGTCTACAACGCCATCGTGTGGCAGGACACCCGGACCGACCAGATCTGCAACGACCTGGCCAAGGGCGGAGGCCAGGACCGGTTCCGGCCGAAGACCGGCCTCCCGCTCGCCACGTACTTCTCGGGGCCGAAGGTCAAGTGGATCCTCGACAACGTGGACGGCGTGCGTGAGCGCGCCCAGCGAGGCGAGGTCCTGTTCGGCAACATCGACACCTGGTGCATCTGGAACCTCACCGGCGGCCCGGACGGCGGCGCCCACGTCACCGACGTGACCAACGCCAGCCGGACCCTGCTGATGAACCTGGAGACCCTCGACTGGGACGGCGAGATCCTGGGCATCCTGGGGATCCCCCGGGCCATGCTGCCGCAGATCAAGCCGTCGAGCGAGACCTACGGCGAGGCCAAGGGCGCCCTGGCGGGCATCCCGGTAGCCGGCGACCTGGGGGATCAGCAGGCGGCACTGTTCGGGCAGACCGCGTTCGACGTGGGCGACGCCAAGAACACCTACGGGACCGGCAATTTCATGCTCCTCAACACCGGAACCAAGCCCATCCAGTCGAAGAGCGGACTGCTGACGACGCTCGGGTACAAGATCGGCAGCCAGCCCGCCGTGTACTGCCTGGAGGGCGCCATCGCCATCACCGGCGCCCTCGTGCAGTGGCTGCGGGACAACCTCGGGCTGATCAAGAAGTCGCCGGACGTCGAGGACCTCGCCAAGACCGTCGAGGACAACGGCGGGATCTACTTCGTGCCGGCCTTCTCCGGCCTGTTCGCGCCATACTGGAGGAGCGACGCCCGCGGCGCGATCGTCGGGCTCACCCGGTACGTGAACAAGGGCCACATCGCTCGGGCGGCCCTGGAAGCCACGGCGTGGCAGACTCGCGAGGTCCTGGACGCCATGAACGCGGACTCCGGGGTCAAGCTGAAGGAGCTCAAGGTCGACGGCGGCATGGTCTACAACGACCTGCTGATGCAGTTCCAGGCCGACGTCCTCGGCGTGCCGGTGATCCGGCCGAGCGTGGCCGAGACCACGGCGCTGGGCGCGGCCTACGCCGCGGGCCTGGCCGTCGGGTTCTGGAAGGAGGTGAACGACCTCC
>JBOGVI010000346.1:0-2476 GCA_050692695.1 Actinomycetota bacterium | reverse complement strand
GAAAGTGGCATCGTGACCGACCAGTGCGACAGCGGCGAGGCCCCGTCGTCCCGCTCCGGTACGGAGAGCAGATAGGGCAGGGGCGCGCCCCCGAACGCCTGTGCGTTGCTCAGTGTGTGGCCATTCGACGTGGAGGAGTAGAAGGTCTGTGCCGGCCTGCCCTGATACAGGAGCACCTCGCCTCGGGTGGCATTTACCGCCGTCACCCATCGATCCCCCCACGGACCGGCCTCGACCCCCACGCCCCGATAGACCTGACACGCGTCGGTGGCGCACAGGTTGTAGCCGAGGTGGCGGGCCGTCTCGTCCCGGAACTCCAGCCGGGAAAGCGCGTAGGACCTCGCCGCTACGACCTGGGCCTTCAGCGCCTCCTGAGGCCACGAGGGGGGAACCTCGGCGATGCCTTTCAGGTAGTCCTCGAAGCCCAGCTCGCCGATGACGAATAGGGAACCATCCACGTCCCTTCCCACCTCGATGGCCCCTCGGAACCGCGAGTGCAGGACCGGTTGCACCGGATCGATGCAGCGAGACTCGATTCGCGGATACGTGCCGTGCACGAGCAGCGTCGAGCCGCCCTGCGCTTCGATCCGGACCCGAGGCAGTGGATCTGCGCCAGCAATCGGAAGCCGAGCCGGTAGGACCGAGAGGATCAGAGCAGCGATGGCGCCGATGCCGGCGACCCGCGGGCGCACGTGGTCACGCTACCAAACGTGCTCCGGAGATGCGCCTCCGATGGTGTCCAGGATGTCCCGGGACACCCTTTCCTCGCAGCAGCGGATCCGGGAAGCGAGGTCCTGGCCCGGGGGCGCCTTCTTCTCCGACTCCTCCGTCATCGACGTGACGTCTGACTGGATCGGCTCGCCCCGCCTCCATGATCCTCCGCGCGAACTGTCACCCGCGACGGCCGGCACGGGGCGTCGCTCGCGACGGCCGGTCTTCCAGGTAGTCGCCCTCCGAGGGCGCCAGAGCCGATCCGAGCCCGAACATCTTCCGCGGCGCTTCTGCCGGCTGGGGGTGGGCGAAGTAGTAGCCCTGAGCCAGGTCGCATTCGAGGCGCCGCAGTTCCTTCAGCTGCTCCTCCGTCCCCACACCCTCCGCGACGGCTGGCAGACCCAAGGCGTGGGCCAGACTCACGATGGCGGTCACGATCGCGGAGTCCTCGGGATCCCGGCCGAGGCCGCTCACGAAGGAGAGGGACGGAGCCCGCGTGGAACTTTCGGAAGGCCCACGGCGAGCGCGGCCTCATCTGCGGCCAGGATTACCGGCGCTTCTTGAGGTCGGACAGGATCTCGCGCGCTGCGTTCGCGCCCGGCGCGCCGGTCACGCCGCCGCCGGGGTGCGCACCCGAACCGCACAGGTACAGCCCCTGGATCCCGAACCGGTACCTCGCGTGGCCGAGGAGCGGCCGCCAGGCGAAGAACTGGTCCAGGCCGGGTTCGGCATGAAGCGGGTGCCCGCCGGACAGCCCGTACTCCCGTTCCAGGTCCACGGGCGCCAGGACCTGGCGGGCCGTGACCAGGTCGCCGAGCCCGGGAGCGTACTGCTCCATCGTCTTCATCACCAGGTCGCCCACGCGGTCCCGTTCGGCCTCCCAGTCACCATCTCGCAGGCTGTACGGCGTCCACTGCACCACGATGCTCATCACGTGGGTGCCCTCGGGGGCGAGGGTCGGATCCACCAGGGTGGGGATGGTGGCCTCTAGGTACGGTTCGTGGCTGACTCGGCCGTACTTCGACGCGTCGAACGCTCTCTCCAGGTAGTCGATGCCGGGCGCCACGACAATGCGGCCCTTCAGGCGCTCCTCGCCATCGTCCCCGGCGAACGCCGGCAGGCCGGACAGCGCCAGGTTCACCTTCGACACCATGCCGGGGGTGCGGATGTTGCCGGCCCGCCACATCAACTCGGGTCCAGCCACCACCGGGTCGACGAGCGTGGTGATGGTCCGCTTTGGATCGGCGCTCGACACGACGATGCGGGCGCGGAGCTCGGAACCGTCGGCCAGCGCGACGCCCACCGCCCGGTGATCCTCCGTCAGGACCTGCACGACCTCCGCGCCGGTCCGGACTTCCGCGCCGAACGACCTCGCCGCCTGAGCCAGGGCCTCGCCCAGCGCGCCGGGCCCGTCCTTAGCGAACGTGGACTGCCCGGTCGCTCCGCCATCGTTCCCCGCCGAGTCGCCCAGCAGCACCGCGGTCGTCCCGGCCGACCATGGGCCCATGGCCGTGTACTGCACGGCTCGCGAGGCGATGGCCCCGCGCACGGCGTCGGCCTCGAACGACTCGGCCACGTAGTCGGCGACGGCCATGGGCAGCGCCCGGGTGGCCTCGCGCGCGGCCTTGCTGCCCAACCTGCGGAAGGCATTACCGAGCCGGACGCCGCTCATCGCGTCGGCGAAGGAAGGGCTCTTCAGGTCGGGCGGGGTCGAGGCGTGGAGGTAGGCCAGGAAGCTGGCCAGGGCCCGGACCCGCCGGTCGAA
>JBOGVI010000345.1:0-2703 GCA_050692695.1 Actinomycetota bacterium | reverse complement strand
GGTCGTGGCTAGGGCGGTCGGGGGATACTCGGACTCAGTCTCGATCTGGCAGGCCATGCTCCCCACTACCCTCGTGGCCATCGGGATGAATGGCCAGACCCTCCCCCGCGCCCACGGGTTCCCAGCTCGGCTCCTGGTCCCCGGGCTCTACGGCATGAAGCAGCCCAAGTGGTTGGAGACCATCGAGTTGGTGGACAGGCCGCACACAGGTTACTGGGAGCAGCGAGGGTGGTGGAAGGCGGCCGTGGTCAGGACGATGTCCCGGATCGACACGGTCGTTCACCGGGGTGGCGGGCTGCTCGTTGCGGGAGTGGCCTTCGGCGGCGACCGGGGGATATCGCGTGTTGAGGTGTCCACCGACGGGGGGGTCACGTGGCACGAAGCCGAGCTCCGCACGCCCCTCTCTCGCTTCACCTGGCGGCTGTGGCGTTTCCCGTTCGAACCTTCCGAAGAGGGCCCGGTCGAGGTCCTGGCCAGGGCAACCGACGGCGAGGGCCACCTCCAGGTGATGCAGGTGGCCCCGCCCCATCCCAGCGGGGCGACCGGCTATGACTCGATTGCGGTTGAGGGCGCCCGACCACCCAGCTAGGCCG
The DNA here is from genome assembly GCA_050692695.1 of Actinomycetota bacterium. Taxonomy (GTDB): domain Bacteria; phylum Actinomycetota; class UBA4738; order UBA4738; family HRBIN12; genus AC-69. The sequence goes on along the minus strand of JBOGVI010000345.1, from coordinate 2,110 downwards.
TCTCGCAAGAAAGGCTGCGGCCGGGGCGGCCGACAGGTCCGAGCAGAAGAGCGTTCGATCCGAACGACGGGCGAAGGCGGCCGACCGCACCGTCCGCCGGCGTCCTTGATCGACGGGACCGGCAGGCGCTCCCGGAGCACGTCGTCGTCGAGTGCCCAGGCGGCCACTCCACCGTGCGTACAGGATTGTCAGTACTTCACGCACAACTTGTATGCGAGGAAGCCAAATCTCTGGAACTCATGCAAGCACTCAGCGAGGCGCTTCCGATAGTCGGCAGAAGTCCCATAGCGTTCGCCGTACTCATACCGTCCTCCCTCATACTCGGCATCGGCCTTGGTGTTTGCCGGGCCGGCCTCGGTGATCGAACGTTCGTTTCCAGTCAGGCCCTGCGAGCACAAGGTCCGTCCCATCTCATCTTGGCTGCAAGAACGCGCCTCACCGGATGGGGAGGCTCGGCGACCAGTCGTCGAGTTCCCAGGGCGACCGCACCCCGCCAGCACAAGCGCAGCTACTGTCACCACGCTGATAGCCACACCAGCCGATGCGAGGGGGCCTCTCGACATCTGTTCGTCCTCCCGATCGGCCTCACATTGAGTGAGCCGTAGCTCCGTACACCAGATCTTCCGCCGCTTGTCTTGTCCGGTCAAATGGCGGAGCTAGAGGCCGCTGTCGGAGCCCCGGCCGGGCCAGAGACGGCGAAGAGGTCCGGGCCGGTCTGGTCTGAAAGGAGCCACGGCCGGGCACACAACGGCAGAGTGATCGATGTACGCGAGATGTGGAACGGAGCCTTCATCCGGACAGTAGCGTCCGCGGACGTGGTGTACGAACGAACCTCTGAAGGTCGTTGAACGAGAAGACCACCGCGTCATCCTCAACGAGATCTAGCGGAACTCGGGGAGGAGGAGCACGGTGGTCGACACCACGATGGACGCTCTGGCGTGGGTTCGCAAGCAGGTGGAGCAAGCCGACACCGACCTGCTGCGGGAGATGGTCAAGCTGTTCTGTGAGCGGGTCATGGGCGAGGAGGTCGACGCGATCTGCGGCGTCCCCTACGGTGAACGTTCCGATGAGCGGGTGAACCGTCGAAACGGCTACCGGACCAGAGCCTGGGACACCCGGACCGGCACGATCGACCTGGCCATCCCGAAGCTTCGGGAGGGAAGCTACTTCCCCGACTGGCTGCTCGAGCCCCGCCGGCGTGCCGAGCCCTTCGTCCAGGTGGTCTGCGAGTCCTACGTCCGAGGGGTGTCGACGCGTCGGGTGGAGGGCCTGGTGCGAACCCTCGGGATCGAGCGGATCTCCAAGTCGCGCGTGTCCGAGATGGCCAAGGAGCTCGATCAGGCGGTCGAGGCCTTCCGCACCCGTCCGCTCGACGGCGGTCCGTACACCTACGTCTGGCTCGACGCGATCACCCAGAAGGTGCGAGAGGCAGGCCGGATCGTGAACGTGGCCTGCGTGGTCGCGACGGGGGTGAACGCCGCCGGAGCCCGGGAGATCCTGGGCCTTGACCTGCACACCTCCGAAGACGGCGCGGGCTGGACCGCGTTCCTGCGCGGCCTGGTCGCAAGAGGCCTTGCCGGGGTCAGGTTGGTGATCTCCGATGCTCACCCCGGCCTGGTCGACGCGATCGTGTCCACGCTTCCCGGGGCCAGCTGGCAAAGATGCAGGACCCACTTCCTTCGGAACCTGCTGACCAAGGTGCCGAAGTCGGCCGGCCCATTCGTGGCCACGCTGGTTCGCTCGGTCTTCGCCCAGCCAGACGCCGCGGCGGTCCACGCCCAGTTCGACCGGGTCGCCGAGCAGCTTGCCGAGCGGTTTCCCGAGGCGGCGGAGATGCTGGCCGACGCCGCCCCCGACATCCTGGCGTTCACCGCCTTCCCGTTCGCGCACTGGAAGCAGATCTGGTCCAACAACCCGCAGGAACGACTGAACAAGGAGATCCGCCGTCGCACCGACGTCGTCGGCATCTTCCCCGATCGGCCCTCGGTGATCCGCCTCGTCGGGATGGTGCTCTGCGAACAGCACGATGAGTGGGCCGTGGTGCGCCGCTACATGAGCGCGGAGTCCCTTGCCAAAGCGAGGCTCGAGGTGATCGATGGCGAGGCGACAG